>JBMFPP010000029.1:0-12980 GCA_049969055.1 Armatimonadota bacterium
CAATCACTGCTCCAGCCAAAAACACCGCACTGCCGCTCCTGCACGGCGCCGCCTTAAACCGCCTGCTTTCGTTTCAACCGCAGGTACCGCGCCAGCCGTACTTCTCAGACGCCTCAAAGTACATGCGCACACCTTCCACCGGCTGGTTCCATGGAATATGGTTGCCTATGCAGAAAAAGTACCCCGCACACCTGCGGCCGATTTCCGCCATACGCTTCACCATGTCCTCTATGGCCTCGCGGTTGCAGGTGGCAAGAATCCTATTATCACCGTCTCCGGCCAGTATCTTATCGGGGTGTTTGCGTGAGATGACATCCCAATTGGTATAAGGCTCAGACATTATCCCGTCGGCCCCGCAGGCAAAGATATCGTCAGCAACGCGGTCCACATTTCCATCCGAAATGAAAACCACCTTGATTCCGGCCGCCTTCAGGTAGCCCCAAAACTCCTCATAGTAGGGATATATGAACCTGCGCAGCCAATCCGGGCTGAAGACAGGCCCCGCCTGATAGCATATATCGTCGTGGCTTGTGAAAAGCTCCACATCGGTCATGGCCCAGGCTTTAAAAACTTTCCGCGAACGCTCCGCAAACTCGCTGAGAATTCGCTTCAATTCGTCCTGATACAGCGCCCCAAGCTCTAGAAACAGCTCCCACCCGAAAGTTAGAAGCGGCCACATGAAAATGGTGTTGTAGAACCCCGCAGGAACAAGCGCACGCTCACCCGTGGCCTGCCGCGCCGCATCCAAACCAGCCTGGAACCCCCGAGCCAGCTCCTCAACGCTCAGCGTATAGTCGCGGTCCTCAACAACTCCCCATCCTCTGCAGTCCATATGTTCCAGCGGGCTGAACGAGAGCACATCCTCGATGCTCTTGAACCTCGCCCCCCAATTCCAGTGCCAGCTCCACCCCGTTCCCCAGCGTGCCAGCCTTCCAGCACCGGGAACTTCGGCAGATACCTCGTCCTTCGGCGGCCGCGGGATGGGATCATCAGACAAGGGAACAACCCCAACGTCTATGGGAAGCAGTTCCAAAAAGCGCTCCATGGACTGCCTTGGATGCTCGTACGGATCGATGCCTGTTACCGCCAGCTGAAACTCCGGGCAAGAAAAATGCTCCCAGTGGGGAATGCGCTCCGTCGGTTCCAAACGAACAGCCTTAAGAGCCCGCTCGCGGTTCATGTGGATAATTCGCTCCCAAATCGTGGTACAAGGGCAAAGCGTCCTTCACGGGTAAATGCCGGGCTGGCGCAAGCCCGCATCCTCCGGCAAACCCATCATCAAATTCATATTCTGAACCGCCTGACCCGACATGCCCTTTACGAGGTTATCCACGGCGCTCATTACCACCGCGCGCTGTGTTCTGGGGTCAACAGCGGCGGCCACATGGCAGTAATTGCTTCCCCATACCCCAGCCGTGTTTGGAAACGAGCCGCCGGTAAGAACCTGCACAAACCGCTCTCCGCTGTAAAACCCCAGATAGATCTCATCCAACTCTGCCTGGCTCAGCGGTTTGCTAAGCATCACAAACATCGTAGAGAGGATGCCGCGCGTCATTGGAGCAAGATGCGGCACAAAGCTGATTTTGTACTCGCGCCCTGCAATGAGCCTCATGCCCTGCTCGATCTCCGGCCTGTGTCGATGGCCGTGCACGCCGTACGGGCGCATGCTCTCGTTTACCTCCGGAAAGTGGTAATCGATGGTGATTTTCGACCTGCCGGCACCCGACACCCCTGACGCAGAGCTGATGCACACATCGGAAACCAACCCTTCTCTCAAAAGTGGAGCCAACCCCAAAAGCACACTGGTGGGATAGCACCCAGGGTTGGCCACCAGCCTTGCCCCGCGAATGCGCTCCCTCCAAAGCTCCGGTATTCCATAAGCGGCTTCACCCAGTAAATTGGGCGCTGTGTGCTCCTTCTTGTACCATTCCGCGTAAACGCTCACATCCTGCAGTCGGAAGTCGGCGGAAAAATCAACAACCTTCACTCCCGCAGATAGAAGCTCGGGGGTTACCTGCATAGACCACCCAGCGTCGGTTCGCGCCAGAAAAACAACGTCGCAGCGCTTTGCCGCCTCATCCACGCTGAAGCTCTCGCACACCAGATGGTTAAAGCCGCGAAAACTCGGAATAACACTGCCCAGCGGCTGATTCTGGAAAGTTTCAGAAGTTATGTAGGTAAGAGAAACGTATGGATGCGACAAAAGAATCCTTACCGACTCCGCACCTCCATACCCGGTAGCTCCGATAACTCCAACCCTTACCTGTTCCACTAACTACCTCCGTGCCGCCACCAAAGCCTTTCCGTAGCGTGTTCCAATAAGCGTATCAACGGCCACACAATTTCGATTGGAGGAAGAGTGTATGAAATATCCGTTTCCAATGTAAATGCCAGTGTGATCTATATGCTTCCCTTTAATGGAGAAATAAAGCCTATCTCCCGGTTGAAGCTGATCAAACGGAACCGGCTTACCCACTAACGCCTGCTCGCGTGATACCCTTGGTAAGCCCTTCCCATTCATTGCAAACACCGCTCTCACGAAGCCGGAGCAGTCGATCCCGTCCGGTCCATCGCCGCCCCACTTGTACGGGGTGCCGAGGAACCTGAACGCCGCGGCCACAATCCGCCGGCCCTCCTCCGAATACATCAGGGACGAAAAAGCCGGACTTCGTGTTACCACGTTGTAATTGAGTAGCTCCACCCGATTAGAGGATATCCAGCCTATGCGGCCGTCTATCATAAGCACACCGTACCAACCAGGAACCCTGTGCGTTAGAACCAGGTTGGTGCCGGCGCGGCACACATAATACCTGGGGGCGCGACCGGGCTGTGCAAAAATGGGGCTCTGGTCGCGCTTCACCCGCCCAAGGCGTCCTATCACGCGCTCTGTTGTAAATTCGCCGCCGATAATCTTTGGGGCCGCACAAACTGCCTGCACCCCGAAAGCCCAAACCCCAACCGCAAGCAGAAGCACCGTGTTTCTGGCCGCTCTCTTCACCGTACGACCTCCGCTTGCCGCCTTTAGTTGGAAACAGTTCTGGATTCTAAATCCGCTTCCTTCACCCAGATAAAAACAAAAGGCCTCTAGAAAATGCGGCTGTAGGCGGCTCCAAAGCCGCCCCCAATCAGCCGCATACCAGAGGCCGATCCAAAAGCGTTAGCGCTTGCAGTACTGGAACCCTCTTCTGGCCCTCTTGCGTCCGTATTTTTTCCTTTCCTTTACGCGCGGATCCCTCGTAAGGAAACCCATGCGCTTAAGAGTTGGACGCAATTCTGGATTCACGGCCAGCAATGCTTTGGCTATGCCGTGGCGGATAGCCCCGGCCTGCCCGGAGATGCCCCCTCCGAGCACACGGGCCATCACATCATACTTATCCGCCAAACCGACAACTTCAAGCGGCTGTTTTACTATCATCTCCAACGTCTTGCGCTTCACGTACTCGTCAAGCGGCCTGTCGTTAACCGTTATGTTGCCGGTTCCGGGCATCAGCCAAACCTTCGCCGTTGCATTCTTCCTATGCCCTGTTGCGTAATATCTGGTTACTTCCACTACCGACTACTCCCTCCTGCACTAAAGCTCCAGCGGTTCCGGTTTCTGCGCCTGATGCGGATGCTCCGGACCGCGGTAGACTTTAAGCTTTTTCAGCATGCGATCGCCGAGGGTATTGTGCGGCAGCATGCCTTTCACAATACGCCTTATATATTCCTCCGGCTTCTTCTCCAAGAACTCCTTGCGGCTGATCGACTTCAAACCGCCAGGCCAACCGGAATGCCAGTACACGCGCTCTTCGGGCTTGCTGTTGCCGGTTAGCACAACCTTCTCAGCGTTAATGATGATAACATGGTCACCGGTATCCACATGAGGCGTGAAAATGGGCTTGTGCTTGCCCCTCAGTATGGCGGCAACCGAAGCCGCCAACCGACCTACGGGTTTACCGGTGGCATCCACCACATACCACTTCCGCTCCACATCCTGCGGACGCGCAGAATAAGTCTTCATCCTCATAATATCCTCAAATGCCCTAGTAATTCACCTTAATAAGACACAACCCCTGAGGAGGCGCCGGACGCAGTGTTTCGCAACGTTCTCCAGCGGTCAAAATTCGCATCAGATCCTCAATACTCATACTCTGCTCCGAGAGTTTGAGAAGCGCAGACACCAAAAACCGCGCCATGCTTCTGAGAAATGCGTTCGCCTCAATAGTTATTTCCACAACCCGGCCGCGCCTGACCACATCAAAGCGCTTCACACACCGCACACTGCTCTTGCCGTCCTCTACCACAGCAAAACCTCGGAAATCGTGCTCCCCAATAAACAGCTTCGCGGCTTCGGCCATCAGTTCGTCGTTCACCCTTGTGCCAACTACGTGCGCGTACCGACCAATAAGCGGCAGGCGCGTGGGGCTCTCCACAATTGTATATCTATACACCCGAGATTTGGCGCTGTACCTTGCGTGGAAATCCTCTGGCACTTCCTCTGCTGACTTAACCGCCAAATCGGGAGGAAGCACACTGTTGGCCGCTTTGGCAATCCTTTCCAGCGGTATGCTCCCGCCGGTTTGAAAGCTGATAACCTGACCCACAGCGTGTACTCCTGCATCTGTGCGTCCTGCGGCCGCTATCTTCACCCGCTCTCCGCATATCCTAGCAAACGCCTTCTCCAGCTCCCCCTGAACAGTGCGCTTCCCAGGCTGTTTTTGGTAGCCAAAGAAATCAGTACCATCGTACTCCACAACAAGCTTAAGGTTCCGCGCTTCTATCCCTCCTCAACAAATTCGAGTTTCGCCAGAGGCGCCGCATCGCCTCGGCGCCAGCCTATCCTAACGATGCGCGTATAGCCTCCGTTTCGGTTGGCGTATTTCGGGCCAACCTCGTCAAAGAGACGTTTCACCAGCGTTTCATCGTTTAGCAGTTTGCGCGCCTGCCTGCGGGAATGCAGGTCGTTGGCCTTGGCCAAAGTAACCAGCTTCTCCGCAAGCACGCGGGCTTCCTTCGCCCTGGTTACGGTTGTGCATATAGCGCCCTCTGCTACTAAAGAGCGCACCAACCCTTTCAGCAGTGCTCTGCGTTGATCGCTTGGCAAACCAAGCTTCCTCTTAGCTACTCGGTGACGCATTGTTCGAACCTAAACCTCTCCGTTTTCGCCTTCAGTTTCTTCTTCACCAGCAAGCTCTTCTTCTCTCTCTTCAGACGGCTCCTGCGGTATCTTCTTAGAAGGTACCAATTCGTAACCCAGTGAAGCCAGGCGCTCGCGCACCTCCAGCAGTGATTTTTTCCCAAAGTTGCGTATCTGAAGAAGATCATCCTCAGTTTTGGTTAAGAGATCTTTAAGAGTAAGAACACCGATTTTCCTGAGGCAGTTCTCCACCTTAGAGCTGAAATTCAGCTCTTCAATCCTCATATCAACTTCGCCGGGAATCCTGCTGACTTCTGAGGGTGTGGCCGCGCCGCCGAATTCCATAAACAACCTTAGATAATCATTCACAAGAATCCGAGCGGCTTCACCCAATGCTTCTCTTGGGGTGATTGTACCGTTGGTCCATATCTCCAAAACAAGCCGCTCAAGGTCGATGCGGCTGCCGCGCCTTGTAGGCTCGGATACATAGTTCACCTTACGGACAGGCGTGAACGCGGCACCCACCGGGATAACCCCGATAACGTGCTTGTATCCCTCCATGGACTCGGGCAGCACAAATCCGCGGCCCAACTCCACGGTCATCTCCATCTCCAAAAATGCATCTTCTCCATCCAGAGTGGCCAAATGCACCTCTGGGTTTACTATCTCCACTTCGGGTGGAGTCTCGATATCAGCTCCCGTAACCTCTCCGGAGCCGGTGCGGCTGAGATGGAGCGTGAACGGTCCCTTGCTCTTCCCATCACTGCGAACTTTGATGGCGAGGTCCTTTAAGTTCAAAACCAGCTCGGTTGCGTCCTCTTTAACGCCCGGTATGGTGGAGAATTCGTGCAGTACCCCGGTGATTTTTACCTTGGTTATTGCCGCTCCTTCTATGGAAGAAAGAAGCACCCTGCGGAGAGCGTTGCCAACGGTTGTGGCATAACCCCTCTCCATAGGCTCAACCGCGTATTTGCCGTACTCCGAAGTTTCAACCAGGGCGTGTATCTCTGGCCGGACTTCTTCGGGGCCCATCCGCTACCTCCCTGGCACTACCGTGAATAGAACTCAACTACCAGATGCTCCCGCACATCGGTATCGATTTGGTCTCTCGTTGGCTCCGAAAGGATCCGAGCGGTTAAAGTTTCCGGATCGAAAGATATCCACTCCGGAACCCTTCTGGTGCCAATAGTGCGGCTAAGCAGTCTCACCTGAGGCAGATCTCTACTGCCGTCGGCCACCTGAACAACATCCCCGGGCTTAAGCCTGTAAGAGGGGATGTTGGTTCTGCGGCCGTTCACCAGGAAGTGGCCGTGGCTGACGAGCTGGCGCGCTTCCCGTCGGCTTCTGCCCAAACCAATGCGATACACAACGTTATCCAAACGAAGCTCCAGAAGTTTCAACAAATTCTCGCCTGTCAAGCCCTTGCGGCGTTCGGCCTCGGCAAAAATCAGGCGGAACTGCTTCTCCAGCACGCCGTAAATACGGCGCAGCTTCTGCTTCTCCCGAAGCTGTTCACCGTAAGGGCCAATCTTGCGCTGCATCTGCCCGTGCATTCCGGGCGGATACTTCCTCTTTTCGAAAGAACATTTGGAAGAGTAACAGCGCTCACCCTTTAAAAACAGCTTTGCACCTTCTCGCCGGCACAACCGGCATGCAGGACCATGATATACAGCCATAACTGCTCGGGATCCTCCTAATTTACACCCTACGCCGCTTCGGTGGGCGGCATCCGTTGTGCGGAATTGGAGTGACGTCTTTTATCATGCTCACCTCAAGACCAACAGCCTGAAGCGACCTTATAGCCGTCTCCCGACCAGGCCCAGGGCCTTTAACATACACGTCTATCTTCCGCATTCCATGCTCCATTGCCTTGCGGGCGGCATCCTCCGCCGCCATCTGCGCGGCAAACGGAGTCCCCTTTCGTGTGCCTTTAAAACCAACTGCACCGGCACTGCTCCATGCGATAACATCGCCCTCTTGGTCGGTTATAGTCACTATAGTGTTGTTAAAAGTCGATTGAATATGGGCAATGCCGTGATAAACGTTTTTCTTTTCCGTTTCTTTAGGCTTTCTGCTCTGCTGTTTTCTAGCCAAAGCCGTTCTCCCTCACCCAGAGTAAGTTTTATTTCTTCTTGCGTCTCACACCAACAGTCCGCCTCGGACCCTTGCGCGTGCGCGCATTTGTTGAGGTCCTCTGACCGCGAACAGGCAAACCCCTCTTGTGCCTTATGCCGCGGTAGCAATTTATCTCCATCAAACGGCGGATGTTCATGCTGATTTCGCGCTTAAGATCGCCCTCCACGCGGTATTCACGATCGATGCATTCGCGCAGACGGCTGATCTCCTGCTCGGTTAGGTCGCGAACTTTAGTAGCCGGATTCACACCGGTTTTCTCCAGTATTTCCCGGCTTAAGGTCGGACCGATGCCAAAAATATACGTCAGCGCTATATCAATGCGCTTATCCCTTGGAAGATCTACACCTGCTATTCTTGCCAATTGCTCCTCCTTGCAATCAGCCTTGGCGCTGTTTATGCTTCGGATTTGAACAGATCACTCGAAGCACACCTTCGCGCCGGATAATCTTGCACTTTTCGCACATTCGTCTTACAGAAGGTCGAACCTTCATTATTTATACCTCCACATGATGCGGCCGCGCGTGAGGTCGTACGGAGAAAGCTCCACTTTCACCCGGTCTCCCGGAAGAATGCGCACGTAGTTCATGCGGATCTTGCCGCATACATGCGCCAAGACCTCATGGCCGCTGTCCAGCTTCACCTTAAACATTGCGTTCGGCAGTGTCTCCGTAACGACTCCTTCAACCTGAATACCTTCTTCCTTTGGAGACGTCTGCTGGCCAGCTTCTGCTTGCTTCGACTGGCCGCGCTTTTTCACACTTTTTGCCTTTGCTGCCATACCATCTCCTTCCCGCCCACTGCAGACTCCGTGTCCGCCCAAGGAGTAAGAATAAGCGGACCGCTCTTCGTTACAGCCACCGTGTGCTCAAAATGCGCCGACAGCTTTCGGTCGGCTGTTACAACCGTCCACCGGTCGGGCATAAACTCCACTGCCGCCGCACCCTGGTTTATCATGGGTTCTATGGCCAAAGTCATTCCCTCACGAAGCTTTGGCCCGGTTCCAGGGTTCCCATAGTTGGGAACCTCCGGCTTCTCGTGCAGGCTTCTGCCGATACCGTGGCCAACCAACTCTCTAACCACACCAAATCCGTGTGACTCAGCGTGCCGCTGAACGGCATAGCTTATATCACCAACTCTATTACCCACTTTAGCCTGCGCAATTGCCAAGTAAAGCGCCTCTTCTGTAACCTTCAACAGCCGCCGAGCCTCCTCGCTTACCTTCCCAACCGGAACCGTCATCGCCGCATCTGCGTGGTAGCCGTTCAAATAAGCGCCGAAGTCCAACCCAACTATATCCCCCTCCTGAAGCATGCGGCGGCCCGGAATTGCATGCACAACTTCCTCGTTTACAGCCACACACAAGGCAGCCGGATATCCGCGGTAACCCTTAAAAGATGGTATGGCACCGCATTCGCGAGTATAAGCTTCGGCAATCGCATCCAACTCTTTTGTTGTAACCCCAGGCTGGCATGCCTCTGCCACGCGGCGAAGCACGTAGGCAACCACCTCACCCGCCCTGCGCATAAGCTCTATTTCCGCAGGGGTCTTTATTATTATTCTGCCAGCCATTCTTTCACCGCGCTACCCTGGCCGCACACACTCTCTCCCCGCCCGCCGCGAAGAACCGCCGCTGCCGGCCGTCCTTCAGCGAGCATCTATTCCCAACACCTCGCTTATCGCCTCCAGTGTTTTCTCCACTCCCTGACGACCGTTCACAGTCCGAAGAAGCCGCCGCTCGCGGTAATAGTCTATAAGCGGCTGTGTCTGAGCACGGTATACCTGAAGGCGTCGAGATATCGCTTCGGGCTTATCATCGTCACGCTGTATCAGCGCAGAACCGCAGTAATCACACTTCCCAGCCTCGATCGGCGGCCTGGTTATTGTGTGGAAATTCGCACCGCAACTACTGCAAACCCACCTACCGGACAAACGCCGTACGATCTCATCCTCGCCAACATCAAGCTCCACAACTGCATCCAGCGGCCGCCTCATCTGCGCCAGCATCTTCTCAAGCGCCTCAGCCTGGGCCACTGTTCGCGGAAAACCATCCAATATAAATCCATCTTTTGCGTCCGGTTGGCTGAGACGTTCTTTAACCACCTCAACCATCACATCGTCGGGGACTAGCTCCCCGCGGTCCATTATCTCCTTTACGCGTTTGCCAAGATCCGACTGAGCTGCCACCGCATCCCTCAGCATTTCACCGGTGGATATATGCGGCACATTCAGCTTTTCCGCCAGCATCTTGGCCTGTGTACCCTTGCCTGCCCCAGGGGGGCCCAATAAAACAATCCTCAATCCAATACCCCCAACTAAAACCGCACCCTATTTAATAAACCCTTCATAGTGGCGCATCATCAGGTGCGCCTCTATGGTTTGCATGGTTTCAAGCGCAACACCAACCACAATCAAAAGCGATGTTCCGCCGTACAAACTGAACGTCCCGCTGTGAATACCGGTGATGCTGGGGCTGTAATACTGCATCAAAGCTATTGCCGCCAGAAACACCGCTCCTGCAAGGGTAATCCTGGTCATTATCTTGTCCAGGTATTCCTGAGTGGGACGTCCAGGCCTTATACCGGGAATAAAGCTTCCCCACTTCTTCAAATTTTCCGTAATCTCCGGGATGTTCATAGTTACCGCAGTATAGAAGTATGTAAACAGCATTATAAGCACACCGTAAACAACTGCGGCGAAGTACCCCTGCCATCCCGGCGTGTAAGGCGAAAGCAGTCTCGCCAAACTGTTGAAAATATCGTGCAGTAAAGTCCCGGGCGGCAGTACCCCGGCAATCGTCATCGGAATCATCACCAAAGACATTGCGAAGATGATCGGGATAACGCCTGCACTGTTAACGCGCAAAGGCAGGTACGACGTCTGGCCGCCGTACATTCTGGTGCCGATCACCCGCTTGGCATGCTGAATGGGCACCTTGCGCTGAGCCTGCGTTATCGCAACCACGCCGGCCACGGTGGCCACCCACACCACAACTAGCATGAATATGTTGAAAAATCCGGTGGCTCCTCCCAAGGCCAATCGTCCTATATTGATCACCTCATAGGGCAGTCGAGCCATAATGCTGCAGAAGATAACCAAAGACACCCCGTTTCCAACGCCCTTATCGGTGATCTGCTCTCCAAGCCACATCAGAAACGCCGTGCCGGCGGTCAGCGTTATAACTATCAGGAAAAACTCCACCATACTGGCCTTAAGGATTCCCTGGCGCACCAGCACAGTATTCATGCCCACGGCCTGAACGAACGCCAGCACGCCAGTTAAATAGCGGCTGTACTGCGCTATGCGCCTGCGGCCGGATTCGCCCTCCTTTGCCATCTGTTCCAACTGCGGAATAGCAACCGTAAGAAGCTGCATTATAATCTGCGCATTGATGTAGGGCGTAATGCCCATAGCAAATATGGTGTACTTGCGCAGAGCGCCGCCTGAAAATATATCCAGCAAACCGAAGGCACCGCCGGCGGCAAACATGCGCTCCAAAGCGGCCCTGTCTACCCCCGGAACAGGGATGTGCAACCCTATTACGAAGACGCCGAACATCGCGAAGACGAAAAGTATTCGCCTCCGCAGGTCAGGCGCATGAAACGCAGCTATAAGCGAAGCCAGCATGTTGTTCTACCTCTCTTCAGCCGCACAACGCCGCATTCAGATCACTTCCACAGTACCGCCAACCTTTTGTATCTTCTCTATGGCGCTCTTGCTGAAGCTGTGCGCCCTGATTACAAGCGGCGCTGTAAGCTCGCCAGTGCCCAGTATTTTAACCCTGGCAGACGGGTCCTTAATTAGGCCCCGTTCCAACAGCAGTTCGGGAGTAACCTCCGTAACCCCGGTAAGCTTGGCAATGCGGTTTAAATTCACAACAGCATATTCATCGCGGAACGGGTTTTTAAAGCCGCGGCGGTGCGGTATGCGCCGATGCAGGGGCGTCTGTCCGCCTTCAAATCCCATTCGCACCTTATTGCGGGCTTTTTGGCCCTTCGTTCCTCTACCGCATGTCCTTCCGTGCCCGGATCCGATACCGCGTCCAACCCTCTTGCGCTCTTTATGTGATCCGGGTGCTGGAGACAAATCGTTGAGTCTCATTCGTTCTCCTTCTCCAAATCAGCATCCAAGAAGCAGTCACTGCTCGTTTGTCAAAACCTCTTGAGAACCGGCTGTTTCCGATGTTTCGGTCTGCGCCTCCTGCCCAGCCTTCTCAATCACCACAACAGAGGGCCTGCGTGGAGGGCTTTCCACACCGTCTGCGGCAGGCTCCACCGACACGAGATGCCTCACCTTCGCCACCATTCCGCGTATCGCGGGATTGTCCGGCACTATGCGCGAAGAACCAATTCGCCTCAATCCCAGCGCACGAACGGTAAGCTTCTGCGCCTTCTTGCGCCCGATTGTGCTCCGCACCAAAGTTATCTTAAGCTTCTCCGACATTTTCCGCCTCCGATGACACAGCCGACGCAGCAACCGCAGCAGCCCACCGAGCGCTCAACTGCTCGCTTGGAATACCACGGGCTTCCACAACCTGCTTGGGGTGCTTGAGCATCTTCAGCGCTTTAATGGTAACCCACGCAGAGTTCACCGCGTTGTGAGAACCCAATGTCTTTGCCAAAACGTCTTGGATTCCCGCGGCTTCCAGAATCGCGCGCACAGACCCTCCGGCCACAACACCCGTTCCCGGCGCGGCCGGCCTGAGGACCACCGTACAAGCGCCCTCCGAACATACTACTTCATGCGGTATAGTCCTGTCAACCAAAGGAACCCGGATGAGGGACTTCTTGGCGGCCTCAGTGCCCTTGCGGATGGCATCCGGAATGGCCCGTGCCTTGCCCAAAGCCACCCCAACGTGGCCCTCTCCATCACCAACAACAACCAGGGCGTTCCAGCTTGCCGTTTTACCGCCCTTATGAGTTTTAGAAACTTTATTGGTTTTTATTATACGCTCCTGCAGATTCTGCAGAGAATTTGGATCTATCCTGGGCATATTTCAGAACTCCAATCCACCTTCGCGTGCGGCATCCGCCAACGCCTTAACGCGCCCATGGTATTTATATCCGCCCCTATCGAAAACCACTTTTGTTATGCCTTTCTCCAGAGCCTTCCGAGCCACAACAGCCCCAACTTTCTTAGCAGCTTCCACATTGCCGCCGTCTGCCCCATTAAGCTGTTGGCGCACTTCCGGCTCCAGCGTGGATGCCGAAACCAAGGTCCGGCCCTCCACATCGTCTATTACCTGGGCGTAGATGTGGCGCAAACTTCGGAACACGCACAGCCTTGGTCTCTGCGGCGTGCCGAATATCTTCTTGCGCACCCGGCGGTGGCGTCTTAAACGCCGTTCGTGCTTGGTCATCTTCATCGTCTTACCTACCTACCCTTTCCACCGGTTTTAGCGCTCTTACCGGCCTTCCTGCGCACGTACTCTCCGCGGTACCGGATTCCCTTTCCCTTGTACGGCTCCGGCTTCTTTATGGCGCGGATTTCCGCCGCCTGCTGGCCAACCACTTCTTTATCGATACCCCTCACAATGATGAGAGGGTTGCGCGTATTTACGTCCTGCGTTACCTCGAATTCGATGCCAGGGCGCGGCTTTACCTCCACGGGATGCGAGTATCCAACTTGTAGAACCACATTATCGCCCACCTTCTGCGCGCGGTATCCAACTCCCACTATTTCCAAAACCTTCTCGTAGCCCTCGGTAACGCCTTTCACCATGTTGGCGATC
>JBMFPP010000030.1:0-12958 GCA_049969055.1 Armatimonadota bacterium
GCCATAGCCCATGCATCCTCAAAGAAACGCTCATCCCCGGTCAGCAGGTAATACGTAACCTTGCCCCTTACCCAACTGTGGCTCCGCCTCGGCACCAAATCGCCTTGATAGTCGATATCGTGGGCATCGCGCTCGTAGCGGTTTACCCAGAAGAAGTAGTTGCCCCCGAAAAAGAACATCGGCTGGCGGTCCGGCCCCCTCAGGTGGATCAGATCTATGTCGACTGAGTGAAGTG
Organism: Armatimonadota bacterium; assembly: GCA_049969055.1. Classification (GTDB taxonomy): domain Bacteria; phylum Armatimonadota; class DTGP01; order DTGP01; family JBMFPP01; genus JBMFPP01. The sequence goes on from JBMFPP010000030.1 coordinate 236, forward strand.
CCGTTTCTTGTATCAAATCCCAAAACTCCGCATCCCCGGTACGCAAAAACTGAAGCACCAGCCCCCATGTCCAATCGTAGTGCTGTGCGGAGTGCCCAAACTGCCACCCCACACACCCGAAATGCTCCCAGCCGTACAGGTCCAAGTTCCCCTGCTGTCTCGACTCGCGCACGCCGTATAAGCTCCTCAGCTCCTCCGGCTTCGACTGACTCGCCGCCGAAGGGTCCCATCTTGCACGCATCCAGCTCTCGTACCGAGCGATGGCGGTCTTCAGTCGCTCGTCCATCCCGGTGTTCTGAGGAATCCACTTTCCCCTTCCCGCGATCGAACACCCAAACGCCTCGCACACTGTATACCAATCTGGGTCCGCTTTAGCTACCAAGGGCTTCTGAAAAGCGGCAACGACTTCCTCGCGCATCGAGGTATCCGGCCCGTGAAACCAGAAAAGCATCTCTGTGGTTTTGTAATATCCGCCGCGGAAGCGGTACATGGTTCCGGCCTTCGGCTTGGCGCCCTGTCCATCCACGCCGCTTACATCTCCAAGCCCCTCTGGGAATATCCCAACTCCCACCGAACTGCCGTCCACATAGAGTGCTTTCGGGCTGTTCTGCCAAAACCACCTTACAGCAACCGTAACCCCGCGGCTCTCGTCGGACAGATCCATCCAACCTGAATACCTTTTCCCCTTGAAGCCAACAGGCTGGTACCCTCCGCCGGAGTCTCTCCACAACGCGTACTCAAAGTTTTCCCCCTCGTTGTTGGAACTGCGCAGTGTATGTACTTGCTCCAGCTTGTAACGACCAACGTTGAAGCGCTCCGAAAAACCGTCGAAAGTTACAAACCTTACAGGACCCAAATTTAGGGTCAATCTCGCGGCCAAACTGCGGATGTAGGACACATCGTATTCATCGCCGGCTTGGTTCTGCACACCGCGGCCGTTGTTCTCTAGGGTGTAAACCACGCGCACCCATTCCTTGCCTGAATAGGCGTAAAACCTTGCGCAGTAGCCCATGTAGGCGCGTCTGCTGAACTCCTTCCGCGTAAGCTTGTAGGCACCGCTCACGCGGATTACAGCCTTCATAGAGCCGGCCTCTTCCACCACCACCTGATATATACTGCCCTCGGGATTAGAAGTAGCGGAAGCGTACTCTTTTCCATCGAAAGACTTGTAGTTCACCCCGTTTTCCGGCGAAGGATCCACCAAATCGTCTTCGCCGTAGCGCACCCAGTCAAAAAGGTTGAAGCCTTTTTTGCTAACTCGGAAGCGAAGCCGGCCAGTGTTAACCGTAACACCAAAGCCGTCTTCGCTCAATGAAAGAAGCCCTGACGGGCGGTCTGCCCCCCTGTGTGCTACCAGTCGATACCGCGCGGTTCCGCGCGCACGCACGTTCGCCTGAAAGTCCACAAGCACCCACTTTATGCTCAGACCGGGGTCCTGCCTATCGCCGTCCCATCTTGAAAGCACACGAAACTGGGCCGGAACCGGCCTGTTATTTGCATCCACCAAAACCAGCTGACTCGTGCTTGTGACCCTGGCCAACCCGTCCGTCGCGCCCTTCGGTATCGGAACCCCCACGGTTACCGGGCATGCAATCTGATCTAGGTCTGAAGGATTTGATACTGTCAGACTCACAGACAGCGGGGAAGCTCTGTCTGGAACTTCCGCTCCCAAAACGCATCCGGCCGCAAAAACCCACAATAGACAAATTGCCGCTCGAACAACGATTGGCATCTGCGTTGGATATCCTAGGAAGAACAGCTTCGAAGCCATTTTGTTAAATGTTGGGGTCTAAGCCTTATGCTGTGTTTCCTGAAACGTCCGCTCCCAAACGGGGGACTGCCTACCTTGCACAAACCGCCAGAAGGCAACCAAAGCGGCCCAGTTCATCACCACAAAAGCATACGGAAACGAAAAAAGCCTGGCTTGAAAATTCCACCGCGAACACAGTGCCCCGCACACCGCCATTGTGTAAAACCCAACCTGAGCCATTAGCACCGCCTTGCAGAAAACACTCTGGTGAAACACGACAACGCCAAACGCCATTGCTCCTATCATTGCAAACGGCACCGCAAGCCTTCCAAGCTTATGAGATACCACCTGCCACCACACAGGACTAACACCGGGCACCAAAAGCAACCTCAAACGCCACAATGCCTGATAGTTTCCAGCCAAAGTTCTGATTTTACGGCGCATCTCCTGCCGCAGGTTGGAAGGAGGGATGTCGTATGCTTTGGCGTTCGGCTCGTAAACCACCCGCAGACCGCCAAGCACCAAACGCATCGGGATAACAAAATCATCAAGCACCGTGTCTTCAGGTATCGGCTTGCAGAACTCCCTCCTTACGGCGTATATGGCTCCAGCCGCCCCAACCGAAGAGTGCAACATGCTCTCGTGCATGCGGAGAAACTCATCGTACCGCCTGTAAAACCCGGAACTATCCGCCGCTTGACCGCTACCCCTTATCACCAGGCTTCCGGTGACCGCTCCCACACTCTCATCCGCAAGGTTGGCAACAAGCTCCCCGATCGACCTGCGGTCGAGAACCTGCCTGGCATCGGTAAACACTATCACCTCGCTCTCCACTCGACTCAGCAGTGCATTCAGAGTATGGGCCTTACCCCTGCGCTCTGGAAAAGCAAAAACCTCAACACGTGGATCGCTAAAGCTTTTTGCAATGTCCTCGGTACGGTCAGTACAGCCGTCACAGCCGATCACAACCCTCAGAAGATGAGACGGATAATCCAGCGAGAGGATGTTCTCAATTTTGCGCTTGATGAAAGCTTCTTCGTTGTGCGCCGCGATTAAAACTGCCACACTGGGAGTCCAAAACCGTTTCGCCACAGGGCGCCGCACAACCCTAGAAACAAGCATCAAAAGCAGTGGATAGCCGATGTAAACGTATATGATTACGGCGGCCGAGACACACAAGCCCCAATACGCCATGCGTCCAAATCCTCTCTGCTGTCGTGTGGTGCTCACAGAGCAAACTCGCAAGAACCATGCCGAGAAGTGCTTAAGTGCGAAGCAGGTGGTTTGATGGACGAAACAACTGCTGAACCCACAGGCTTTTTCGCGGCGATGGGCAAATCAGAACTGCTATCCAGCGGAAAAATGCGCGGTAGAATCCGAAAAACTTATGTTGGTACCGTTTGCGGCGGCTGCGTAGAGGCTTTCGTAGCTGCTCACTGTGCTCTTCAAGGAATAACTAGTCTCCACCAAACTTCTGGCAGTATCGGTTAGCCGCTGACGAAGTCCGTCATCTCGGATGAGCTGATGGATACTTTGTGCAAGCCGAGCTGGATCTCCCGGAGGGCATAAAATTCCCGTGCGGCGGTCCTGCACAACCTGGGGAATTCCACCGACGTTTGTTGCCACCACCGGGACACCGGACGCCATCGCCTCCAGAAGGGCCAACGGCAGGCCTTCCTTGATGGATGAGAGCACAAAAACGTGCATCCCCCGAAGCAAGCTGGCGATATCCGACCTTCGACCGAGAAACGCAACCTTTCTGCCGATTCCCAAGCTGCATGAAGCGGCTTCAAGCTCTTTGCGAAGCGGTCCATCTCCAACAATCACCAGCCTGGCATTTGGAACCTGACCCGCCAAAAGGTGAAAAGCACGCAAAAGCGTCAGGTGGTCCTTCAGCGGATCTAGGCGCCCAACCGTTCCAATCACCAACTCGCCAGGTAAGGTCTCATCCGCCAAACCCGGACGGAATAATTCCGTGTCAACGCCGTTACGAAGAACCAGTATTTTTCTGCGCGGAACGCCAACATTCTGCGCCAGATATGAAGCCACTTCGTCCGCAACGCAAACAACAACTTTGGTGCGCCTTGCCAACAGCCGAAGCAGAAAGCGCAGGCGGGGGCTGTCGTCCAAAGCATCGTGGGAGTGCTCTGTATGGATCACTCCTTTGACACCTGAGAGCACCGCTGCCGGCAAACCGTAAATAAGCGCGCCGATATGGTGGGTGTGCAGCACCGAAACCTTCTCCACGCGAAGCAGGCGGGAAAGCCGCAACACAACCCTCCAGTCCAATCCCGGCCGCTTTCCCAAACAAAAAGACGGCACCCCTTCTTCTTCCAACTCCACCCGAAGCGGGCCATCGCCGCCCAATGCGCACACTGAAACATGAAACCTGTCCCTACGGCACCGCTTCGCTATCGCGGCGGCGAGCTTTTCGATGCCGCCCACATCCATCTGCCCAATAACCTGCATAACCTTGAGGCGGCTCATCCCTACCCCACCTCGGACGTAACCACTCCGCTTCTATCCAAGCAGTTTCGGTGCCACAGCTCGAGCATCACCAGCGCCCAAAGTCTGTCTCCATGAGAACCCGACCCAAGCCGGTGCTCTTCCAGAACGGCTTCCAGAGCGTCCCGCCGGAAGTAACCGCGGCCGGTGCACGTTCGTGAGAGCAAAAGATCCCGCACAAAACCGTAAAGCTCTCCGCGGAACCAATGGTCTGTGGGCGGGGTAAACCCTTGTTTGGGGCGCCGGGTTATATCGGGCGGAAGCAGATCGCGCACCGCGCGGCGCAGAAGATACTTGGTTGTTAAACCCCTAAGCTTCAACCCGGCCGGAAGCCGAGCGCTGAACTCGAACAATCTGTAATCCAAAAGCGGCGACCTCACTTCTAGGGATGCCGCCATACTGGCCCTATCTGCCTTTGTAAGAACGTCGTCTGGAAGATAGTGCGATATCAGAACCTGCTGGAGGCGGCTTACAGTGTCTAAACCCTCGTTCCCGTTCAAGATACTGCGAATGAAGTCTCCGGGGCAGTGGCCATCAAGGGCGCTTAACAGCTCTGGAGAGTACAGATAGGCACGTGCCTCCGGCTTTAGAACAGCTCGCGACCAACTCCACCGCTCTGACAGTGGACGCTCCGCCTGCCTGAGCAGTCTCTCTGCCTTTTCTGCACCTCGGACAAACCGCAGTGCGGACAGCAAAAACCTGCGCAAAGGCAGGGGAACCTTCGAGATACGATCAACCAGTGCATTGTAAGGAAAACCGGTGTAACCGGCGAACAGCTCGTCCCCGCCGTCGCCGGTAAGCACCATCTTCACCTTTCGACGCGCAGCTTTCGACATTAGATAAGCCGGCGCCGTAGATGGGTCGCCCAAAGGCTCGTCAAGATAATCCGCAACTTCTAAGATCAAGCCGACCAGGTCGTTCGTTTCAACAACAAGCTCTTCGTGCTGTGTGCCGAACCAAAGTGCCACCCTTTTGGCGTGTTCGGTTTCGTCGCCTTCCAAGCCCTGCCACCCAACCGAGAATGTCCGTACAGGCGCATCCATACAGCGGCTCATAAACCCAACGACCGTGCTGGAATCCAACCCCCCGCTTAGGAAAGCACCGAAAGGAACGTCGCATACCAGACGGTCCCGCACCGCCTTTTGCAAAAGCTCCAGAAGCTCATCCACCGCCTCGCTTTCAGAGATCCGCGAATTCGGTTTAAAATTCAGGCTCCAGTACCTCTCGATGCTCCAGCTTCCGTTATCCAGTTTGTACACAGCCCTGTGTGCCGGCGGCAGTTTGTACACGCCCTTCACAATCGATCTAGGGCTCGGCACGTACAGGTAGCACAAATAATCGTCTAATGAGGTTAGATCCACGTCCCGCGGAACCCAAGGATGAGCCAGCAGTGCTTTCAGCTCGGAACCGAACACCAGTCCATTTGAGCACTCGTAGTAGTAAAGCGGCTTCACGCCCAGGCGGTCACGCACCAAGAGCAGTTCGCGCTTTCGCAAATCCCAAACGGCAAAAGCAAACATGCCGTTCATTTGAGATACACAGTCCGCTCCCATCTCCTCGTACAAATGCACTATAACCTCGGTGTCCGACTTTGTTGTAAATCGATGGCCCTGCGCAATCAGCTTGTCGCGAAGCTCCTGGAAGTTGTATATCTCTCCGTTCAAAACCACCCCTATGGAGCCGTCTTCGTTGTAGATTGGCTGGTGGCCACCCTCCAAATCGATGATAGAAAGGCGCCTCATGCCGACGGCGAAAAAATCATCAATATGAAGGCCTTCGTCGTCCGGACCTCTGTGCACCATTGTTCGGCACATACCGACCAGCGTTGCGCGAGCTGTCTTTGGATCGTGACCGCCCCGGCTTATGAAACCGCAGATACCGCACATACTTTCGCATCTCCCATTTCATCAGCACTTCCGCGAACCACACGGTCCACTGCCGCCGCAATAGCCGCCAGTGTAAACATGAAGGGATAGTACAGTATCGAAACAAATACCCCGCTCACAAGAACCGAAAGCAAAGCCAGATCCACACCGTAAGAGAGAAAGTATAATGGGCTTGCTCTACGCTCCATCGTGCACAAAAGCCTTCGAGTCCTTCTGTTGCTCCAAAATATGGAGAGCACCAAGTATCCCCAAACGGCGATACCGGCTAAACCCTGTTCGCTGGCAAGCTGGTAATATAGGCTGTGGGCGTTCTTCCAAAGCGGCTTTTCTCCGGGATCCGTGTATTCGGTTGCCCAAACATTGGGGAAATTGCCTGCGCCAACCCCTATGAAAGGATGCTCTAAAAACATGCGCCGCCCAGCGTCCCAAGCCATTCTGCGGATAGTCGCGGAGGGGTCTTCGCTTTGGCCAGACACCACCTGCTTTATCGAGAGTATCCGTTCTTTGTATTCAGGCGAGGCGGAAAACCAAAGCACTGCCAAAGCAGCAATTCCCACAAAAGCCATTAAGCCGCGTCTGGGCGTTACAAACATGGTGAAAAGGAACAAAGCCGCAACGCTTAGAGCGCCGGAGCGAGAGCCCGTAAACACTATGCCGAGCAGCATCGCCGCAACTGCCAGCGCCGCGAAAAATTTACCGGAGCGCAGCCGCGCCGCCCAAATCGAAAAATAGGCCATTGGAAGCCCCATGGCCATCGCCGCCGCCAAATCGTTGGGGTCTTGAAACAGCACATTGGCGCCGGTTGCACGTTGCAACGTGCCGGATACCACCACATCTCCGGTGTGGTAGTTATGAATGGCAGAAAACGCCAACAGCGCAGAAGCAAAAACGATCGTCCAAATATATCCGCAGACCCGGCCTTCGTTTTTAAGAAGCATAACCGCAACAAAATAGTAAACTGAATACCGCACAAGACGGTCTAAAATGCTGAAAGCGCCACCCTTCCAAACCGCAAATACCGCGCTCAAAGCCGCAACACCCAAAATGCTGAGAACCGCCCAGGTCTGAGGCGCGGCTGGTTTGAAGACCGGCATGCGCTCTCTGCGCCTCATGAAAAGAGCCGCCAAAATAAGCAGCACCAAAAGCTTCTGCATATGAAGCCGCGATAAGCCCGGAACAAACTCATCCGGCCTTATGTACATCCACCATACAGCCACAAGCAGGCCAAGGTAGGTAGAACGCACCACTGCCGCCACCACCAAGGCGGCCAGCCCAAGCCCCAAAAACACCTGCCACGGAACAACCAACGCAGCAAACCCCAAGGCCACAGCTACAACCATAACGCCGAAGATCAACAAGCCGCTGTGCGCATACCACGGCTTGCCGGCCCAAACCTGGTCTGGTGTGTCGATTGCATCCAAACTCGGCTCTCTCTCCTCAGCTATACGCATCGGCTCTGCTCCTCCTGCGCGGCGGCAGATACAGCCTCACTGCCAAATTCGAGCTGTTTGATCACCCTTGCGGGATTTCCGGCAACCACAACAAACGGGGGTACATCGCGGGTTACCACCGCTCCGGCTCCAACAACGGCGCCAGTACCAATACGAACGCCCTTAAGTATTACTGCGCGAGAGCCGACCCATACGTCGTCTTCCAAAACCACCGGCGCAACATCTTCGTCGGGCACCGGCAGTCCCATGCGCCTTGCCGCTGGATCCAACGGATGCCCATCATTGTCCGATATCATCACGCGGTCGGCTATTAAACAGTGGTTTCCTATGGCAACGCTCGACGCCACACTTATCGAGACCTGATGCCCTATGTAACAGCCACTGCCGATTCTCATTACGGGCCTGCTGCGCATATTGTTTGTGGAAAACGTGTTGACCCCGTTTATCGTCACGTTGTCGCCTATGTGTATCTCCAAATTCCCCATAATCAGCGGAATTCCGCATTCAAGGCGCAGCCCCCGGCCAACAGAAGCACACCTCGCTTCGAAAACCGGCACGTAGTAGAAGGCTTCCATAAATCTGTGCCACAAACTGCGCCTGAGCACCCGCTCGCAGTACAATATCGAATGCAGAGGCCTTATGCATGGCATGCTCGCTCGCGTTAAACTGCGGTGGATAGCTTTTGCTGTCCTGCTTAAAAAATCATCCCCGCATTTCACTCGATGCACTAAACCATCGATCATGATCCAGACACCTCGCTCAAAGCTTCCGCCAAACGCTCTGTCAGCAATCTCCCGTCGTAGTCCCTGGCGGAATCAGCACTGCACCCCCTCAGCTGGCCTGTCACAGCGGATAATAGGGCCTTCCTAACAGCCTCGGCATCACGCCAGTCAGCCGCCGCTCCAGCTCCAGACCGCCTAACAATTTCGGCCGTTTCGCTGTCGTCCTCTGCTAGTGCCAAAACCGGCTTGCCAAGCCCGATGTACTCGTACAGCTTGGCGGGAACCTGATTCGGCTGACCCATTGCCAAAAGCAACAGCACGTCTGCTCGATCCAGAAAAACAAGGCATTCATGTCGCCTCAGCGGGCCCATTACCTCCACCTCATTGGAAAGCCCGAATTTCTTTGCTAATTCGGCAAGCGGCATGCCAAAGGCCATATCGCAGTTGCCGATGAACTGGAGCCGAAACGGCGGCGCACCGTTCTTCTTTAGGCAAGCCGCAGCCTCCAGCAGGGGCCTTGGATCCCGCGAGCCGTATAAAGTTCCAGCATAGGCTATGATTACCGGCCCGGAATCGGAGCGAACGGGTGCCTCGGACGAACACACCCTGGCCGCAAGCACCTCCTCCGGATCAAAACCGTTGGGGATCACTTCAAATTTGTTAGGATCTAAGTCGCCATAGCGGGCCAGCATCTCCTTTAACAGGCCCTTTGTGTTGCAGATTACCAGTTTAGACCGACGTACAACCCAGCTCTCCATCATCTCTTCAGAACGATCGCTCCACCGCGTGCGTACGAAATCCGGCTTGAATGCGCTTCCGACCCACGGATCCCGAAAATCCGCAACAAAAGGCAGGTGTGCCAGAAGCGAAACAACAGCGCCGGCCAGATGACACGTCCACGGGGGGCCCGATGAGTAAACAACAGAGGGCCTCTGGGCGGCGATAGCACGCAGGCCCGCTAAAACCGCTGGAAGGAACCAGCCGTGACGGTCATCCGGAAGCCACATTGCGGCGTACAGATTTCTGCGGAGAGGGGAAACAGTATCCGCGCTGGGCGGGGAGTAACCGGCGCCGTGCTCCAACCACTGCGGATCCGCATCTGCTCCTTTGCGCAGTAACACCCGAGAAACCCACTGCGCGGTACTCCGAATCCCCGGGAGAGCGCGCACGCGGTACACCAACTGCAAACCGTTTGTCGATTCAACCAGTTCTCGTTTGCCATGGTAGGTGGTTTTGGCACCGAAAATCGGCCGGGTGATGTTTTTCCCGCCCTGATGTGTAACCACAATTGGAGCCCAACCGCACTGGGGCAGATATCGGGCGAACCTTGCGGTCCTAACGCCGCCAACAGCTGGGTCCGGCGGATAGTGGTATGCCACCATCAATACCTTTTTCATGTTTTCCAAAACGCCCTCATCCGCGCCAAGCTTCGTGCCCCCGAAAGAAGCCACCGCACTCCGCACATGCCGGCACAAACTATGGATTTACCCCCTCCACCAAGTGCAAACGAGCACAGATAGTTTCTAAACGCCTGCTTTTGGTTTCCGCTTCTCCTGTGGATGTATGCCGCATCCCCGTAACACGCCGAAAGCGCTCTTCGCACCATACTTCGCTGCAGGGACGTTAGCATTGGGTCTTCTATATACCTTCTCAAAACCTCAATCCGAGATTCACTGGCCAAAAGATCGTCTCCGCTTGCGCCTCCAGCAGTCCTGCGCACCACTGCAACTACCTCGGTGGTTCCTCCAATGCGGCCGTTCCGAGCCACCCGAATCCACATGTCCCTGTCCTCAACCGACCTCAGCGATTCATCGAACAACCCTGCATCGATCAGGGCCCTGCGGCGGACTACCAGAGCACTGGTTGGAATGAAGTTCTCGATCAGTAAAAGCGCAAAGCAGTTTGGAATGTAGTTCGAGTTAGCCCTTATGACCGGAAAAAATGCCTTCCCCATAAGAAACGATGGAGCAACTGTCTTTCCGTCTTGCACAACTTCCACATCCCCAAAAGCTAAATCAAGGTTACCCACTTCCAAGAGATTAACCAGTACCTCCAAGCACCGCGGCTTCCATATATCGTCAGAGTCCAGAAAAGCAACCAAATCACCACGCGCTGATAATATTCCCGTGTTCCGAGCCGCACCCGGCCCACCATTGTGCCTTCTTATCACGCGCACCGGACTGCCAAACTGCTCGGCTGCGTCTGCCGTGCCGTCTGTCGATCCATCATCAACCACCAACACCTCGTCTGGGGGCAAAGTTTGCTCGAGCACCGATTGAACGGCTTCCGCAACTACATCCCGGCGGTTGTAAGCTGGTACAACAACACTAACTCCGCCAAGAAGTTTCGACATCCCAATTACTCCTTGTTTGTTTGTCAAAACTTCTTGTCACCCGTGCGGCTCCTATCAAGCGTAAACCCCCCACCGCTCCGCTGCAAACCCAAAAAACATCCAAAGCCTGGTTTCGTGGTAAAAAGCTGTGTCAAAATCGCCTTTGGCAAGCGCCGTTGCGTACTGCCACGCCGTCGAAAGCATAATCCTGTAGCGCCACCTTGGAATACGCAGTATCTTGGGCGCCCCGTTTTCAGTAGAAGCCTCCATCACAGAATGCGCCATGCCCCGGCGGAAAAACCAACGCCGCACGTGGCTTTTCCGCAGAAGCTTAGGGGTTACGCGGTGATAAACAACAGGCTCAGGCGCGTACATAATCACTTCTCCACCTCTCAGGAGGCGCACCCCCAATTCGGAGTCGGCCCCGCGGTGCGCCCTTCCAGCTCCCAGCCCTGTGTGGAACCCGCCGTAGCGCCTAAGCACATCCGTCTTCGCGGAGAGGTTGTTTCCAGAAGGCACAATAGCCGGATTTTCAATGCGAAACGGAGCATCCCCGTGCTCCCAATGGGCAATTACCCCGCGAAATTCGCGCTCACGGAACCAGCTCGGACGCTCTGTCATCCACAAAGGCAAAACCCGCCCGCCCACCATCGAAGCACCAAACTTTTCGAAGCTTTTGAGCACATTCCAAAGCCAAAAGCGGTCGGCCACAATATCGTCGTCGGTAAATGCCGCTATCCTGCCCCGCGCATTGCATATAGCCGTGTTCAGTGCAAACGATTTGCCCGGGCGCGGCTCTCTGAGCGGTCTCAAACGCGGCCATTCCTCGGCCAAAAGTTCAAGCGCCTCCCACGTGCCGTCGGTGGACCCGTTATCCACCACAATCACCTCCCAGGCAACGTCCGAAGGCACACTCTGATTGCGAATCGAGTTAAGCGCCTCCAACAGCCATGCACATCTGTTGTACGAACACACCACAACCGTGGCGTCAATCTCCGGCAGTCCTTCTATCGAAGGAGCCGGCTGAAGAGGATGCAGAGGGGTCATTCAGCAGCTCCATGACAACAGTATCCATCGAGCCCCGCGGCAAGGTGCATGCCAAGAAACACCGCTCTTAACATTTGCATACAGATAGAGGGTTCTTTACCCAAGGCCTGTCAGCCTAAAACGCTTGCATCGATTTGCAGTCTGAGGCAGCAAACGTCTCTTTCTCTCCGCAGTGTACAAACCAATGCGCGGTGGATCAGACGTCGCGCCTGCAGAACGGCGCTTCGTGTCCCTTCCAATACAAGGGCAGATACAAGGCTCGGCGCCACCGTGACAACCTGCGTCACCGTGACAGCACTGTTTCCACAACATGCGCGGAACCGCGAAAGCCCAAACAAAACCAACCAAACCACCGCAGGCTTACAGAGGGCACTCTGCGCTCGCTGTCGAAACAAAGTGCGTGATGACGAACATGAAACCGCTTAAGTACCGCAACGATTGGCCTGAGGCCCGAGAGCGTCTTGCATTCTGGTGGAACGGCGGTGATATAGGCAGGCCGACCATGATGATAACCGCTCCGCGTCCTGAGCCAATTGAACAAATCCCAATCATGCCGGAACCGGATGGGTGGGTTACTCACTACTCCACAAAAAGCTTTTCCTACCGCGTAAACTTGGCATTGAGAGCGTGCGTGAACACATATTACTTTGGGGAGGCCGTCCCTTCCGTATCGTCGGCAGACCTTGCGCCGAACTGCTTGGCGCTGTTCCTCGGTTGCAAAGGCATAGAGATGCCGGGCACCGTATGGTGCCAGCCCTGTATTGAAAGTCCGGAATCCGCACAGTTCGAGTACGATCCCCAAAATTTTTACTGGAGATTTTGTCTGTCAGTGCTGAAAGAGGTGAAGCCGCTTGCCGAAGGCAAATTCCTCCAAGCTTTCCCGGATCTAATCGAAGGACTTGACACTCTCGCCGCCATGCGCGGCACTGAATTGCTTCTGCAGGATCTTATCGACCGCCCCGAATGGGTTCAAACAGCCCTCCGCCGCATAACCGACCTGTACTTCCGCTATTACGACGTGCTTTACGAC
>JBMFPP010000031.1:0-2349 GCA_049969055.1 Armatimonadota bacterium
CGTGGTTAGACGTCAGGTACGTGCCGTGCTCGTAGTAGTTGATAATCGGCAGGTTGATCATGAACCCGAACACGCCGGCGCCCAGGAAGTTCCAGAACGACGAGGCCACCAGGAACATAAGCGGCCATTTGTGCGGAAAATCCACGCCGGCGTCTCGGATGCTTTTGTACTCCATCCACGCTCTAGACGCCAAAAGCACCAGCGGGATCGGCTCCATCGATGAGAAAACCGCACCCAGCGGAATCCAGAAGGACGGGGCACCGAACCAGAAGTAGTGGTGCGCCGTCCCGATGATCCCGCTGGAGAAGGCCAAAATCGCCGTAAGGTAGGCGGCTCTCAGGGCAGAATCTTTCGTTACCAGGCCAAGAGCTGTGAGCAGAAGCGCCGCGCTTCCGGCCGCGAAGAACTCGAATATTCCCTCAACCCATATGTGAACCACGAACCAGCGCCAGTAGTCGGCAATGGTGATATGGGTGCGCGGGTTGTAGAGCAGGCCAAATCCGAAGAACATAACAACCGCCACGGCACTGAGCACATAAAGAAGCACCAAACCGCTTCGTTCCGGACCCCACAGGCGGTATTTCAGCGGTCGGTAAGCTATCAACAGCCACGCAATCAGGCCGATGAACAGCAGTATCTGCCAAAACCGCCCCAGCTCCAGGTATTCCCAACCTTGGTGGCCGAACCAGAACCAGAGCTTTCCTATCAAACCCTTTATGCCCAACACGTGCCCAACAAGACTGCCCACAGCAACGATAAGAACCGCCACGAAAAGCAGATCAACAAGAAGGCTCTGCTTTCTCGGTTCGCGGCCGCCCACTAGCGGTCCCACGTAGAGGGCCGAAGCCACCCATGCGGTGGCAATCCAAAAGATGCCCAACTGGAGGTGCCAGGTTTTCGCCCAGCTGAACGGCACCCATTTGCCGATGGCCTGGAAGTAAAAACTGGCGGGGTGAACGGTATAGTGTGCCAGCAAGCCGCCCATCAGCGTTTGGAGGATGAACAGTGCCGCAACAACCAAGAAATACTTCACCGTTTTGATTTGGCTTACTGTCACAGGAGCCTCAGCTATCTTCTGCGCCAGCGCGACAAGCCTCGGCTCTCCGTAGAAGAACTGGTATCTGTGAACCACGTACACCACAAGCCCCAGAACGCTCATCAGGGCCAAAATGCCGGCCAGGCTCCACAAGATCGCCTGATCCGGAGCGCGGTTGCCCACACTTTTGTCCGGCGGCCAGTTGTTGGTGTAGGTAACATCGCTTCCCGGGCGGTTCGTCCCGGCAACCCAAGCAGTCCAGAAGAAGAAGGACGCGATGGCCCGCCTCTCATCATCTGTTGGAATAGTGTTTGGCAGGAAGCCGTGGGTTAGATCCCCCTTTTCGAACAGGTTCATCCAAAAGCGCTGTATCTCACGAAACGCCTCTGCCTTGGCGCGCGAAACCCTAAGCTCGCCGGTTGATGGATCGTACTGGTTCTCTTTTATATCCTGAATCACCAGCGCGTCCACTATGGCCTTTTCCTCGCGGTTCAGAGAGCTGTAAGCCTTCTTAAACCTATCCACAGCGGTGAACTCCCGCATAACCTGGCCCATTAGGTTGAGGGTTTTCGCGGAGAAATCCATGCCGCGCAGTGAACCGTGGCCCCAGATACTGCCGTGGTCCATCAGACCGTAGCGCTGGTACACGGACTGCCCGCGCCAGATCTCCTCGCCGTCGATTCGAAGGCGGCCGTCCTCCGAAACAATCTCTTTGGGGTAAGGCGGAACACGGTTGTAGTTGTAGCGGCCGCCTATCAGCAGAACGGCCATCGCAATGACAAAAGATACCAAGGCGCCCCACTTAAGCGCCGCGGAAACTCCCTCGCCTCCATTGGGTTTGCTTTCCGCTGACATCCGCAAGACCTCCTCCCGAGCAGAAAAATTTCAAGCGGTGTTTGCCGCTCCTCTTAACAAATATCGTTGTAATGTAAGGATTTGGTATGACGCGCGTCATACTCCAAAATCCGCAGATTTTGTGCGGGGTCCCGCAGTGGATGAGGAAGAGCCGGTATAAAAGTATTTTGGGAAACGGGGCGCTCCCCTGCACCCTACTGCAAAAGCGTTGTTTTTATTGTGCTCAAAGTGTTATAAGTTAACTGAACCAACAGAGGTTGCGCACGAAGGCTGGCAAAGGCTTGGGGAAAGCCGAGTAAGAGGCTCACTGCGCAAGCCGCCTAGTCCCAAGCGAAGTAATCGTTACACCAGTTGTGGAAAACCGAGAGCGGCTGTTTTGGGGCAGATGCGCAGTGCTGTTGGACCGAAAACCAAGGAGGTTGGTATGTTTTTGCGGCCGAGGATTCCAGCGCTCTTGC
>JBMFPP010000031.1:2449-4613 GCA_049969055.1 Armatimonadota bacterium
CCGAAAACCAAGGAGGTTGGTATGTTTTTGCGGCCGAGGATTCCAGCGCTCTTGCTGGGCGTGCTGTTTTCACTGCTTTTTGTGCCTTTGGCGGTGGGGCAAACCATCAACCCACCCTTCACAGACACCTTTGAAAGTTTGAAGGGCTGGGCATCCGAAGACATTGGTGACGCTTTTAGTTCAGTGGGCGGCACCGAAACATCGGTAGCCGGCGGCGAGCTGATCGTGGTTGGAACCGGCAATACGCTGGACATAGGCGTGGGCGGCGTTCGGTTCGTTTACCAGAGGATAAGCGGCGACTTTGTGGCTCAGGTGAAAGTTACAGTTTTGCCCACATATCAACCGCAATCTGCCGCCGGGCTTATGGTTCGCCAAGATCTCAGCGAAGACAGCCCTATGGCTTTTGTTTTTGTAACCAGAGACCAGGGCACTTTCTTTGTGGCGCGCACATCCGCAGAAGAGTTCAGCAAAGACACCGGCTCCAAAGCATCTTTCAAACCGATTTGGCTGCGTTTGGAGCGGCGCGGAGAGTTCGTTCAGGGCTTTTACTCGCTGAACGGGGAGACGTGGAGCAACCTGGTGGGGGCGCCGGGTGTTCCATCTTTCGCACGCCTTCCGATAAAGGACCCAGTACTGCTTGGTGTGGCCGTTAACGCCGCCAACAACACCGCTGTTGATATAGCCCACTTCGACGATTTTGTTGTAACGCGCCCGCCGGAGGGCACGGCCGGCTTTTTGGTTACGGTAACCGCAAAGGGCGAGGAGGAGCCGCCGGACGGTGTTTACGTGCGGGCTGTTGATGCCCAGGGGAAGGAGCTCGGCGGCGCCTACGTAACCGGCGGTAAAGCTCTGGTTCTCTCTGGTTTGCCGGCGGGAACGGTTAAGCTTCAGGCCGTGGGCGACGGCTTTGAAACCGCGGAGACCAGCTTAACCCTTTCCGCAAACAAGGTTGCGGAGGCGAGCTTGGAGGTGGTAAGAACATCTACCCCAAGTCCCACCGGCAAACTAACCGGAACCGTTCTGGACAGCGCCAACAAGCCGCAGGCCAATGTCTCCATATTGGTGATTTCCGAGGGGGCATCAGCTTTGGGCCCGCTCTACAGAACTGCAAAAACTAACAGCAAGGGTGTTTACACATTGGACCTGCCTCCCGGAACCTACTCCGTAATTCGCACCAGCGACCTGCGCTATGTACCAGTTGGCAACGACGTTAAGAAAGGGGTGGTAATCGCCGCGGGTCAAACGGCCACGGTGGATTTTACCGTACAGCCCCTGCCGGTTGTAGCCCTCTCCACCGAAAACGGCTACAATTGGAAGATCAAAATCCCGGTGGATCCATCGGAGGACCACAAAGCGCTGGATGACCCCGAGACGGATTTTATCGAGTACGTGGTTAGCGAGGGTAAATCCCCTTGGGGCGTGATAGACCCAACATCGCGCATCTACGCTTGGGTGCGTCTTAAGTTCAAACTGCCGGAAAGCATCAAGGCGTTCCGCGGCAATGACCTGCGGCTTTACGACTTCACGTTCGAAGATGTGGATACCACCTACTGGAACGGCGTGAAGATAGGCGGCGCAGGGTACCACAGCCCGGATGTGATGGATGATACGGGCTTTGTCTCGGCTTGGAACACCGTGAGGAACTACACGGTGCCGGCCTCGGCGGTGAATTGGGACGGAGACAACGTTATAGCCATTTTTGGCTTTGTGCGCAACAGCTCGGCGGAGAACGGCGGCTTCAGCGTTAAGTCTCCTCCTCTGCTTACGGTAATCCAAACCGCTGAGCCAAGGGTTGTGAAGGGTGACCTCAACGGCGACGGCCAAGTCTCTGTGGCTGATGCGACATTGGCGCTTAGGTTTGCAGTGGGTTTGGGCACTCCAACGCCGGCACAGCTCAAGGCCGGCGCCCTAACCGACGGCAAGAGGATAAGTGTGGCGGACGCCACCCGCATCCTGCGGGCTGCTGTGGGGTTGGCCAAGCTGGAGTAACCCTCGTTTTGTCTGTCGGCAGACAGGTCGGCAGAGCACTTGCCGAAACCAGTCCATGAATTAGATTGGAAGGGGGCCGAAAGCGCGCCGACAAGTTTCCGCGTTTGCCGGTCCCCTTAATTGTTTTTTCCGCTTAGGAGGGGGCAGTGTTCGTTATCTCCTGCCATGCAGACAC
>JBMFPP010000031.1:4623-12723 GCA_049969055.1 Armatimonadota bacterium
CTCTCACAGGTTGGAGAGGGTTTCTGATGGCCTGCTTTACGGCCATCTAGATAACTTCTCCGGAGTATATGCTGTGATGAAAGCGTACTTTTCCGGAAGATTAAACCAAGATTACCTTCGGATTGAGCTTACCTACGGCGAAGAGGTGGATATGGCCGGCGCGAAGCAGGTTTTGGAAACATTGGCTCCGGAAGATGTTGTGGCGGTTGTGGATGTTACCGGCACTTCAACCGATAAGGATTTTGTCATCGAAAAGTGCAGGCGAGACGCACTCCGCGAATTCTTGGGCAAAGCTTTATGCTCGCTGTCCTTCGATATATACGCTGACTGCCCGGATCCGGTATCAACCCATGATGAGGCAGATGTCTATTTCCAAAAGTGCGAAAATGTTTTCTTCTTGGGGATACCGATTACGGGAGGAGATTATAACGCCGGGCCGGTTTTCTGCCGAGAGCGCAGTATAGATGCTTTATCCGAGGCGATATGCATCATTGCGGAGCAGTTTCCGGAGCTTTGCAGAGCTTGCGGCCTTCCTCAGCCCTAAGCCTTACGCGCGGCTTCTTTTGAGAGATTTGCCGGCTCAGCGGAGGATTCTGCCGGTTAACCGAGGTTCTCAACAGCCGTTAGTTCCGGCGAATCTTTCGTTAGTAGGCCGCGAAGAGCAAGTTGATACTCGCGCCACAGCATTTCGCGGTCTAAGCCCAAATCAAGCACGTCCCAGGGGAATATTTCGCCGCGCCTTCGTTCCCTTCGAAGATGGTGCTCGAGATCAATCCCGTGCCGGCGCAGTGCCGACTTCCAACTGCCACCGCTGTCAGCAACATCCAGCAGTACTGCCCCCAGCTGTCTGTCGCCGCGTGCGAGGAGCGCCTGCAGTTCTGATAAGCGCACGCTTTCCACCACCAATTTTACACCGCGCAGACCTTTCAAACCTTTTTCAAGTATGCGCTTCTTGTTTTCCAGTGCGTCGCGGCTTTCCATTGGGTGCCACTGAAAAGGCGTAAACGGTTTTGGGACCAAAGGGCTTACGCTCACCGTGAGGGTGCGGATTCCGGGACCGCTTTTTGCGCTGTGCTCCTCCATAATCCTGCGGCACAGTTCGCAGATAGCTTCAACATCTTCCTCTGTCTCCGTTGGCAGGCCGATCATGAAATAGAGCTTAATTCCTGTCACTCCGTTTGCCGCGGCGGAGGCGATAGCTTTATGAAGATGCTCATCCTTGAGAGGCTTTTTGATAACTCTCCGCAGGCGGTCTGTTGCGGCTTCCGGAGCCAGTGTAAGTGTGCGCTGCATTCCTTTGCCTAGGGCCAGCATTAGCTCCTCTTTTGCTGTTTCTGCACGGACGGAGGAGACGTTTACCTCCAAACCAAGCTCTGCAAAGGCCGCCGCGATTTCGGAGCACCAGGGATTATCCGAGAGTGAAGACCCAACAAGTCCAACTCTGGCGGCGCCCAAAACCGCTTTCGATGGATCGCCTCTTTTGGCGGTGTTTAGCGGGTGGACATCTTCCGTTCTTCTGTACCGCACAGGCCTGTATCCGTATCCTGCGAAGCAGAACCTACAGCCCCTGGCGCATCCGCGCGCAATTTCGGTTAGGAACATCCCTCCGAATTCAGTGTTCGGAGTTACTATGGCCGAGCTTACGTCGTACCTGCTCAAATCGCGGGTAACCCGTTTTTTCACCGGCAGTGGGGCGCCGTTCAATGGTTCTATATTGGCAACGCGGCCTTCGTCATCGTACTCGAAGCGGTACAGCGAGGGCACGTAAAGCCCTGGCACCTGCGCCAGCTCTTTCAGCATTTCCTTCCTATCGACCACTCCACCTGCGCAGGACGCCCCAAGCTTAAGAATGCGCGCCGTCATCTCGGGAACCAGCTCTTCCCCATCGCCGACGGCTGCTACGTCCACAAACTCCGCCAGCGGTTCCGGGTTTATGCTCACAGCGGGTCCGCCGGCAACCACTAAGGGGTGCTCTTCGTTTCTGTCTCGCGCCAGCGGTGGAAGGCCGGCCAGGCGCAGTACGGCCGCAACGTTTGCATAATCCAGCTCGAAATAGACGGAAAAGCCCAGTACATCAACCTCGCGCAGAGGGATGCCGCTTTCAAGCGTGGTCAGGCCTTTGCGGGAGTTTGCCACCCGGTCGCGCTCTTCGGGATCGGGCAGAAAGACCCTCTCGCACACCACGTCTGGAAGCTCGTTCAAAAGCCTGTAAACCACTTGAAACCCGAGGCTGGACATCCCGACGTGGTAAGTGTTCGGAAAGGCCAGCGCGAAGACCAGCTTGTTTCCGCGGGGCTTGTAAACCGTTCCCCTTTCAGCCGCCAGCAGAGGGTTTTTGATGGTGGTGCTGGTTTTCATACACGGTTCTGGCGCGCAGTACAAAATACCGCTCGGGTCATTATTAGGATGACTCGGCTCAGGCTTCTGCGGTTCCTCAGACTGCGCCGGATAAACTGCTAAATGTTAGGCGGACGTTTGGGGGACCACAACTCGTCCTGTTCTGGCCGATTCGTAAGAGCCGAACACCAGGCGCATTGTTTTGATGTTGTCTGCGGCCTCGGTCTCGGCCGGCTGACCTGTTTGAAGAGCGCGGAGCAGATCCGCGTTGCACAGTACAATACTGGACTGCACAACGTCATACTGCGGATCAGCCCAGGCGTACCGCGGCGGCGGACACCGCTTCGCCAGCGTGCCTTCAGCTGTGGTCACCCTGATCCAGTAGTCCGGACCAAGCTCCACCGATCCGTGTTCGCACTCGGCCAATATGTAGGTTTCCGGGAAGCGGTCGTGCTCTATGCGGCTGGCGTAGCTCATTTCGCACACAACGGTTGTGTTGTTTCCCATTTCCATTATAACGGTTGCCACATCTTCCCCTTTGATGGTGGGGTTTATACGCTGCATGCGGCAGTAGAGGCTTTTTGCTTCGCCGAACAGAAATCTCGCTGTGTCCAGAATGTGGCTCCCGATGTCGGCTATTATGAACTGCTCCACCTCACGCAGGAACGGCTGGTTATCGTAAACCGGAAAGCTGTTGCAGAACGATATCCGCGCTCTGAACGGCCTGCCGACTCCGCTTTCTTCCAGCGCTTTTTTAAACTGGCGGATGGGGTACTGCCACCGCCAGTTTTCGTGAATTAAGAACCTCACGCCGCGCTCCTGGCAGAACCTCACCATTTCCTCGGCGGTTTCCAAGTCCGGGGCCATTGGCTTTTGGCATATGACCGGAATGCCTTTCTCCGCTGCCATATGCACGAAGCGGCTGTGGGTGCTTACATCAGTAATGATATCCACAAAATCCAGCTTCTCTTTGGCAAAAAGGGCTTCGGGATCGTCGTAAACGGCGGGCACTTCGAACCTCCGTGCCAAGGCCTCCGCCTTTGAGCGAGTTCGATTGTACAGAGCCGCGAGTTCCACGCCGCCAACCTCGAACCATCCGGCTATTTGAAACTGCGACCAGAATCCGCATCCAATCACAGCAAAGCGCAGTTTGCTCAT
Organism: Armatimonadota bacterium; assembly: GCA_049969055.1. Taxonomy (GTDB): domain Bacteria; phylum Armatimonadota; class DTGP01; order DTGP01; family JBMFPP01; genus JBMFPP01. Next base: position 8,119 of record JBMFPP010000031.1, read on the forward strand.
AAAAGCGCCTCCATGATCCACAAATCATGCCACCGATCGAACTTCCACCCAACCTCTTTGAGGATGCCGACGACCTCGAAACCGAACCTGCGGTGGAGCCGGATGCTTACCTCGCTTTCGCCGGCTATTCTTGCAATTACGGCGTGGTAGCCCAGCAACCGCGCCGTTTCCATCAGTACCTCCATCAGCGCGGAGCCTATACCGCGCCCCCAGTGCTCTGGATGCACGTAGATGGAATCCTCCACCGTGCTCGCGTAGGCGTCCCGATCGCCGTAAGGCGAAAGCGATGCCCATCCAACAACCGCACCGCTTTCCTCTGCAACGAAGACGGGGTATCGATCGTTGTGCCTTGCAAGCCAGTGCCTTCCGTCTTCTATTGACCTTTCCTGTGTATGAAATGTGGCCGAGAGTTCGCGAACAGCGTAGTTGTATATCTCGTTTATGGCCTCGGCATCTTCTGGTTTAGCTCGACGCACGATCACACCCATTTGCCGCGCTCCAGGTTTTGCTAACCGTCCAGCCCGAACACTCGTGCCGCCGTGCCGCCCAGCACCCATGCCAGCTCTTCTTCCGACAAGCCGGCGGTGCGGAGCTTGGCCAGCTCTGCGTCCGCGTTGTCTGCATGGTCAGAGCCGAACATCACCCGCCAGGCACCTATTCGTGAAACAAAACTGCGCACTAAGAAGCCGCCGGTCCAACTGCATTCCAAATACACGTTTTCAAACTCCTCGGCCAACTGCAGTGCTTCGGATGCAAGCACCATACCGCCGGCATGCGCCACCACTATTGCCAATTTGGGATGCTCCTTGGCGGCGGCTGCCAACAGAGAGGGCGCCGACCAAGGTATTCCTGAGCCAGTGTGCACCATAACTGGAACACCGAGCTCCTCTGCAGTGCGGAATACGCGCCGGCCGTGTTCTCCCTTGGGATTAACTGCATGGGCGAACGGGTGCAGTTTTATTCCCACGAATCCAAGCTCCTTCACGCACCGGAGTGCTTCCTGTTCGTACTGGTTGCCGGGGAGGTGGGGGCTGGGGTTTGCAATCCCGTAAAAGCGCCCGGGGAACCGCCGAGCTAAGTCCGCTATGGCATCGTGCTGGCGGCGCACACCATCCAGATTGTGCACGGTGCCCGGCTGGACGAGCGTTGCGTCTATGCCGTTGCGCTCTTGGCTTTCCAGAAGCGCTGTTTCCGTGAAATCTTCATCGAATACCTCGTCAAACCCGAGGTGAGCATGAGCATCCACGATTTTCATTGTTCCCTGCCCGAATGAAGCATCTCGCGTATTACAGCGCGGATTTGGTCCGGTGCGAAGACCTTCTTCCAGTTTGGATTGTAGATTCTTTCGTTGCCCCACTTGATGGCTATTTTGGCCGCATCAGAGAAGGGGAAGTCGACTACACCGAAAGCGATGGCCAGCGGAACGCGCACGTGCCCCATCATGAATGCGGTTGCCGCCTCGCGGGGAACGCCGGCTTTAACCGCTTCCTCAAGAGCTTCTCGCATCAGGCATGCCGCCGAGGCTGCAACAACCTCGGCCATAGCAGGTTCCAAAACGGCCATCTGCTCCACTGTAATTCTATGGGCTTTTACCACCGGCGCGAACATGGCGCGGCACAGTTCTTCCGCCTGTTGGAAAGCATCTTCACTGCCCTGCATCAGCGCGATTACGATATCCTGCTTGGCCGCCACGCCGCCGAAGAAATCCCGTCTCGCCTCCGGAGAATCTTCCTCGCCGAAAAGCGGCGGGTGGCAGGGGTGACACACCACGTAGTTTAAGTTGTCTCTCAGCGCCACCTCGCCGGCCACTGCCGCGGCGGGGTCTAACAGCAAAACAGTTGCACCGGGTCTGCACATCGGTACAATCTGCGAGCTTACCGAGCCTATCAGCGCATCCGGGACGGCCATTATCGCAAAATCGGCTTTCGGAACCGCTTCTTCCGCAGGAACAACATCCAAGCCGCGCTCGCGTATTTTGGCCGCCGCGGCTTCGCTTTTTTCGCATAGAAGCAGTTTATAGTTCGTTTTCAGCAAGTTGTTGGTGATTCGGGTGCCCATCTTGCCCCCGGCCCCGATTAAGGCTACAGATACAGCCATTCAGCTCATCCTCCATGTTCACAGCAAAAGTGGGTTGGAGAAGGGTGGATTTTTGCACATTTTCCCTCTGCACCAAAGCATCGTTAGTATGGCAGATTTGCGGTGTTTTGTCGAGCGGTTTCCTGAGTTCTTAACGAAATTTCGGGGGTAATGCAGGAAGGGGTTTTGGTCTGCGCTGTCTCTAGGTTGTGCCGCCAGAAGACGCCGAATAGAAGCTGGTAACAGCTGTCTTTGCTCTGGAAACCGGCTCAGCCGCTTGAGCTGGGAGAGCACACAGTCAGGGGTGTCACCAAACCTTCTTGGATCTTACCCAAAGGTTTGAGTTGTCCAAAAAGCTTTTCGTGTGCACACACTCTAGGGTGCACTACTTCCAGGAGATTGAAAGCTTGAAATCGCTTTCGCCTTGTGCTATAATGCGGCGAGCGGGGATGAACGCAACTGGTATGCTTTTTATCCTCTTTTTCGCCCATGGCGAACATTCTGAAGGTGCATGTTGACGACACGGTAACAATGCGAAAACCCCATGCCTGCGGCGGGTTCGACTGGATTGTAACCCGTGTGGGCGCCGATATCGGCCTTCGGTGCGTTAAATGCGGACGCCGGGTTATGATCCCCAGAGACGAGTTCGACCGCCGAGTCCGCAAGCTTGTATCATCGCCCCGCGTGATGGAAGAAACCGCTTTGTGGGAGATCAACGCGGGTTGAGTCTAGCCGCTCCGAGCACATGGCGCAGTCGCTTGGCCGTTTGCAACGGCTGTGATGCTTGCGGTCCCTGCTGTGTGGATGGTATTCCCATGTCGTATTCTGAATTCAGGCGAATAAAGCAGTTTGTTGAAGCACTGCCTTCTTCAGAGAAAGAAAGGGTGCTGAACCAAAACAAAAAAATGCCGTGGCCGGGCGCGTCGGAAATAACCTATACGGCCTGCAGATACCGCGATGTGGAGAAAGGACGCTGTCTGATCTACCCGGTGAGACCCCTAATCTGCCGATTGTTCGGTCATGTGGAGTGGTTGCCTTGTCCAATTCAACGCACTGGGCCACCTGCCCCAAACGGCGTTAGGCTTTTCCAGCGCTACGCCCTGAAGGAGCTTAAAACGTTCGAAGAATGGGAGGAAACAGAGAGTGCTGTTGGCCGTTGATGTTGGCAACACCAACGTGGTGATCGGTTTGTTCCCCCCGGAAAAAACGCTTGATCTGCTTGCCCACTGGCGCATATCAACCTTAACATCCAGAACGGCCGACGAATATGGGGTTATACTCCGAAGCCTTCTATCAAGCGTTGGGGTTTCCGAAAGGCAGATAGCTGGGTCCATCATTTGTAATGTTGTGCCCCCTCTTGATCCTGTACTGCGCAAAGCTGTTGAAACCACCTGCGGGATTGAACCCTTGCTGGTGGGGCCGGGCGTGGATACCGGGGTTAAAGTTTGCTACGACCCTGTGGAGGAAGTGGGTCCCGACCGCATTGTGAATGCCGCGGCCGCGTTCCATATCTACGGCGGGCCGGCTATTGTGGTGGATTACGGTACCGCCACAACCTTCGATGCGGTATCTGCCGAGGGTCACTATATCGGAGGCGCAATCGCACCCGGCGTTGGGATATCTATGGAAGCATTGTTCTCTCGCGCCGCTAGACTGCGCCGAATAGAATTAAAGCCGCCTATCAAAGCCATCGGGAGCTCCATGACCGAAAGTTTGAGATCGGGAATACTTTACGGCTTTGCGGGGCAGACCGATGAAATGGTGCGTAGATTCCAAAACGAGCTGGGCTCCGACGCCAAAGTGATCGCAACAGGCGGCTTGGCCGAGCTGATCGCCGCGGAAACGCGCACTGTCCAGCACATCAATCCTTGGCTTACACTTCAAGGGTTGAAGATAATATGGGACAGACAAAAGCAGCTGTAGCAAACTCCAGAGCCAGCTTGGGCTTTCCAAAGCACCGCCCTATCATAGCTTTGGCGCCGATGGCGGGGTTTACCGATCACTGCTTCCGCCTGCTGGCCAAAGAAGCAGGAGCAGACTTGGTTTACACAGAGTTGATAAGCTCCCAGGCAATACGCTACCGAAACGAGCGCACTTTTGCTATGATGGATTGGACCGACGACGAGCAACCGGTTGCCGCGCAGATCTTCGGAGCAGATCCGGAGATTATGGCCGAAGCGGCATCGGTGGTTGCATCCAAAGGGGCGGATTTGGTAGATGTTAACATTGGCTGCTCTGTGCCTAAGGTGCTTAAGACTGGTTCCGGCGCCGCCCTTCTAAGGGACTTGGGACGGCTGAAAGCCGTTCTGCAGGCCGTTGTCGGTGCTTCGTCGGTTCCAGTTACAATGAAAATGCGAGCGGGGTGGGACAAAAGCTCGATTAACGCCCCTGAGGTTGCTGTGTTGGCCCAGGAAGTTGGGGTGTGCGCTGTGGCGGTGCACGGAAGGACCGCCGTGCAGGGTTTCTCAGGCCGCTCGGATTGGTCTGTTATAGCGGCAGTGAAGCGGGCTGTTAGTATACCTGTGCTCG
>JBMFPP010000032.1:0-12630 GCA_049969055.1 Armatimonadota bacterium
GTGCCCCCGTTTGACTATAAATGTAGCCTGTGATATTATCGGTACGTCATAGAAAGAGAAGTGGTTGGAATTAGGAGGAGAAACGCCACATGGTTCTCTTGAAGGAGCAGAAAAGCTCCATCATAGAGGAATACAGACGACACGAGAAAGACACCGGATGCCCTGAAGTCCAAGTCGCACTGCTCACGGCCAGAATCAACCAACTGACCGAGCACCTGAAGGTGCACAAGAAAGATCACCATTCGCGCCGCGGCTTGCTTATGATGGTGGGGCACCGAGATCGACTGCTTAGGTACCTGCGCGATAAAGATATCGAGAGGTACAGAGAAATTACCGCGAAGCTGGGGATCAGACGTAAGTTCTAGAAGGATAACATATGGTGAGTACGGTAAGCCTGGATGTTGGGGACGGCCGTACCCTCACCATCGAAACCGGCCGATTAGCTAAACAAGCCAACGGTGCTGTTCTGGTGAGATTAGGCGATACGGTCGTGCTTGTCACGGCCGTAATGTCCAAAGAAGTAAGAGAGGGAATAGACTTCTTTCCCTTAACCTGCGATTACGAAGAGCGCATGTACGCCGCCGGGAAAATACCCGGCAGTTTCCCAAAGAGAGAAGGTAAGCCGAGTGAAAAAGCCGTTGTAACAGCTCGGCTGATGGATCGCCCACACAGGCCCCTTTTCCCCGAGGGCATGCGCAACGATGTGCAGATCATCGGCATCCCGCTCTCGGTTGACCCGGAAAACCCGCCCGATGTGCTGGCGATGATCGGCACATCTGCCGCGCTTACAATATCCGACATCCCGTTCAGCGGGCCCGTCGGCTCTGTTCGCGTTGCGTTGGTTGACGGTCAGTTTGTGGCATATCCCACCCAGTCCCAGTTGGATGCAAGCGATTTGGACCTGCTTGTGGCGGGCACCAGAGACGCCGTTACCACAATAGATGTTGCCGCATCGCAGGTTACCGAGGCCGAGATACTTGAGGCCATAGAATTCGCTCAAAAAGAAATACTTCGCCTATGCGACCTCCAGGAGCAGTTGGCTGAACAAGTTGGAAAGCCGAAGTCCGAAGTAACAATCATCAAACCTGATGAGGAACTGGTTTCGATCATCACCCAAACAGCTGGAGAGAAGATAGCCAACGCTATAGTCGATCCGGATAAGGCCTCCCGCGAAACTGCCATCACCGAGCTGATTGACGAAATCGTTGCCGACCTACTGCCCGAATATCCAGAACGGGAGGCTGATATTCGGCTTGCCGCCGACAAGGTGGTCAAGCAAGAGGTGCGCAAGCTGATCCTGGACCATGGGATCAGGCCCGACGGCCGAAAGGCAGACGAAATCCGCCCGGTAACCTGCGAAGTGGGGGTACTGCCGCGTGCGCACGGCTCTGGGCTTTTCACCCGCGGGCAAACCCAAGTGCTTACAGTATGCACTCTCGGCTCGCTTGACGAAGAGCAGATCCTCGACAGCCTTACCGGCGAGGCCACTAAGCGCTTCATGCACCACTACAACTTCCCACCCTTCTGCGTGGGAGAGGCGAAGCCGATTAGGGGTGCAAGCCGCCGAGATATAGGTCACGGCGCGCTTGCCGAAAGAGCCTTAAGGTGCATGATTCCTGAGGCCGACGACTTTCCATACGTAATCCGCCTCGTCTCCGAGGTCCTGGAATCCAACGGCTCAAGCTCTATGGCATCTGTGTGCGGCAGCAGCCTCGCACTGATGGACGCAGGTGTGCAGATCACTGCCCCGGTGGCGGGCATCGCTATAGGCTTGATGACGGACGGCGACCGCTACTGTCTCCTTACGGATATCCAGGGCATGGAAGACTTCGGCGGGGATATGGACTTCAAAGTCGCCGGCTCTGAAACTGGCATAACGGCCATACAGCTCGACACCAAAATACCCGGCATCACCCTGCCGATAATCAGGGATGCTCTAGAGCGGGCGAGAGAAGCGCGCCTTCAAATACTGGACAAAATGCGCGCTGTAATACCTGCTCCTCGGGAAACCCTGTCGCCTTATGCACCGCGTATCTTTGTCATCGAGATACACCCCGATAAGATCGGCGATGTTATAGGCCCGGGCGGCAAGATCGTTAAGAAGATACAGGCCGAAACTGGCGCCCGCATCGATATCGAGCAGGACGGTAAGGTTTACATTGCATCTGTTGGGGCTGAGGGCGGCGAACGCGCAAAGAAGTGGATTGAAGACCTTGCTAAAGAGGTTAAAGTAGGCGAGGTATATCCGGGGCGCGTCACCCGCTTGGTGAACTTCGGTGCCTTCGTGGAGATACTTCCCGGAAAAGAGGGATTGGTTCCCATTTCTCAGCTCAGCTCTGGAGGCCGTGCACGCAGAATAGAAGACCTTGTGAAGGTTGGAGATGAGATCGTGGTGCGGGTGACCGATATAGATTCACAGGGGCGGATAAACCTCGCCCGCAAGGATATCCAAACACCGCCTCACCTCGCCCAACCCCGCGACAAGTCCGACCGGAAGCACGAACCGCCCCGCAAGCCTCAGCAGGGGCAAGAAAAACACGATAAGGACCGAGATCGCCAACGCGGGCCGTCAAAACCGCAACAGCGTGAAGAGCCTCCGGTGGGCATCACTTTCAGGCCGAAGCCGAAGCCGCAGGACGGCACCGGTAAGAAATAAACAAAAGTGTGTATTACAGAGAAACCTTACCTAACGGCGTTCGGATCGTAGCGGAGAGGGTCGAGCACGTCCCTTCGGTGTCATTGGGCATCTGGGTCGGCGTTGGATCTCGCAACGAAGCAGATGCCCAGGCGGGTATTTCGCACTTCATAGAGCACATGCTTTTCAAAGGCACCCGCCGACGCAGTGCTCGCGACATCGCTGAAGAGCTCGACTCGGTGGGCGGCCGCATGAATGCTTTCACCGATAAAGAGTATACCTGCTACTACGCCAAAGTTTTAACCGAGCATCTGCCCCTCGCGTTCGATCTGCTTGCCGATATGCTCCTTGAGCCACGCCTTGACCCAGACGACATCGAGTGTGAGAAGAACGTTGTTATAGAAGAGATTAAGCGGCACGAAGACACCCCTGAGGACCTAATTCACGATGTGCTTGCTCAAAACCTTTGGGCCGACCATCCGCTGGGCAGGCCAGTTCTCGGTACACTGGATACTGTCCAGAGATTCACGCGGGAGCAGATCCGCGATTACATGGACCAATGGTACACAGCCGATTCCATCATCGTGGCCGCCGCCGGAAATGTAGATCCGCAGGAGCTCTTCAAACTGACCGAGCGGTACTTCGGAGGCCTTAACGGCACCGCTCCAAAGCTTTCTCTGCACCCCCCCAAGCCGCAGATCTGCTCTTGCTACTTAAACCGCTCCACTGAACAGGTTCACCTGTGTGTGGGAGCGCCGGGCATTTCCCACGACTCCGAAGATCGCTACGCAATGGCGGTGTTGGATGTGGCCTACGGCGGCGGTGTGAGCAGTAGGCTCTTCCAGGAAATCCGCGAAAGCCGCGGTTTGGTGTATTCCATCGGCTCTTACTTCGCTTCGTATCGAGAAGGCGGCCTGTTTGCTGTGTACGCCGGCACAAGCAGTGATACCGCTGGTGAGGTCCTTCGCCTCGTTGAGGCCGAAGAAGAGCGCCTTCGCAAAGAAGGATTCTCCAAAGAAGAAATAGAGAGAGCTAAAAGCCAAATACGCGGCTCTATGCTGTTGGGTTTGGAGAGTACCAGCGCACGAATGACGCGTTTGGGCAGGCTGGAGCTGTACTTCGGCCGCATCGTTCCAATTGAGGAGGTGCTTGCCGGAATAGATGCGGTTACCTTGGACGATGTTCACCGCTTGTGCACGCAGGTATTGGACAGCGGCCGCCACACCATAGCCGTCATAGGTCCCTTCGACAACCCTCCGGTCTTCTCTGCCCAACCGAACCGCTGAAACCAAAGCCGATTGCCAGCCCGCCCATCAGCGTTTGCAAATCATTTGTAAGCGGGAGGAGCCGTTCCGAGATTTGCGAATTGTATTTATGCAGGCGGCATCCGTCCAAGGCGGTGCGGGTGCCTTCTCAAGAGCGCGCGCTGGTCTGCGCCCCGCAGCTGCCGGCATTTGCCCCTGCAGAAAGGCGAAACGACTATGCCTGCTGAGGATATTCACGCAACCCGAATGGTGCAACGCGAGCTGATCAAGCGGGGTATCGATATCAGCTACATGGATGTTCGGGTTTCGCACGGGGTTGTCTACCTGCGCGGTATCGTACGCAAAATGCGCGGAATGGACTTCGACCTCGAACGGGAAATGGCGATAATCTGCAACATCCTCCGCCAAAAACCGGGAATCCGCCAAGTGGTTAACGACTGCGTAATCCGACAGTGATCGTCATGTAATGGATGCAGACCAACGGCTAAAGCTGTTAGCGGCTGCAGCTTTGGTTTTGATCAACGGCTTCTTCGTTGCCGCTGAATTCGCCCTGGTAAAAGTAAGGGCCACCAGGCTCGAAGAGCTGGCAAGAGACGGCGTGCGCACAGCGCGCCTCACTCAGCATCTCGTTAAGCACCTGAACGATTACCTGTCTGCCTGCCAGCTCGGCGTAACCATGGCCAGCCTGGCACTGGGATGGCTTGGAGAGCCTGCAGTTGCCGCGCTTTTGTACCCCTTGTTTGTTGACTTCGGTCCGTGGTCGAAAGCCGCCGCCCATGCGGTTGCAGTGTCGGCGGCTTTTGCGGCTATCACTTTCATCCACATTGTCTTCGGCGAGCTTACCTTCAAAACCCTGGCCATCCAAAGGCCGGAGTCGACCGCGCTCTGGGTTGCGTATCCGCTCCACGCTTTCCACCGCGTCTTTTTCCCAGCCACATGGCTGATGAACGGCGCGGCGAACATTGCGCTTAAGCTGTTCGGCCTCAAACCCGGAGCCGAAGAGGAAGCGGTTCATTCTCAGGAAGAGCTTAGGCTTATACTGGCCGCTTCGCACCGAAGCGGTGTTCTTAAAGCATCTGAGCTAGACTTGGTTCAGCATGTATTCCGCTTTTCCAACCGCACCGCCAAAGAGATTATGGTGCCGCGGGTGGATATGGTTTGTCTCTCCACAGATAAATCCATCGATGAGAACATACAGATCGCATCCAGCCGCGGCTATACGCGCATGCCTGTGGTGGAAGACGGCGATCTGGACAAGGTGCTGGGCTTTGTTCATGTAAAAGATCTCCTCCCGCTTGCAAGCAACAGCAGAAGGTTCTCCTGCAGTGACTCCGAACTTCTTCGGTCTATCACCAGGCCCATAAAAAGGATTCCGGAAACCAAACCCGTGGAGCGGCTTCTGCGCGAATTCCAGGAGGAAAGAGTTCAAATTGCGCTTGTGCTGGACGAATACGGCGGCACGTCCGGAATGGTAACCCTTGAGGATGTGCTGGAGGAGCTTGTCGGCGAAATATGGGACGAATTCGAAATAGCCCAGCCGAAAATTCGTCAGGCTGAAGACGGAAGCTTCTTGGTTGACGGGGCAACCTCTATAGAGGAGCTTTGCGAGGCTCTAGAAATACAAGTGCCCGAGCAGGAGTTTGAAACTGTTGCCGGTTTGGTGCTTGGAATGCTTGGCAGAATGCCAAATATCGGCGATACCGTGAACGTGGACGGGTACCAAGCGCGTGTGCTCAGCATGAGAGGGCGCCGCATCCGAACCGTGCAGTTTACCAAACGCGAAGAGGAAGCCGCGGCCGAAGTAAACCAGCAGAAGGAGGAACTCGAAGGAAGCGCATGAAGATTTTGGGGCTGGATGTTGGAAGTCGGCGCATTGGTGTGGCCGTCAGCGAGTTAGCCGACGTGGTTGTTCCGGTGTGCGTTATTAACCGCGGCCCCCGCGAAATGGAGCAGATTGCGGCCATGGTGCGCGAGCGCGGCATCGAGCTTGTGGTGGTTGGCCTGCCTACCGGCCGAAGCGGCGAAATAGGTCCCCAGGCCCAAGCCGTGCTGGAATTTGTGGAAGCACTGCGCGGAGTTCTGAACGTTCCAGTGGAAACCTGGGATGAAAGCTTTACCACAGCCGAAGCCGAGGAGATTTTGATAGAGGCAGACTTAAGCCGTGCCAAACGCCGTAAGGTTTTGGATGCCGCCGCTGCAGTTATTCTCCTGCGAAGCTATCTGGAGTCCGTTCAGCCCAAATGCTCGAGAGACAACTAGGTCCGTGTTTTTGGGCGCTGTCCTCAACCTCTCTCCCAACCGCCGCCCATCTCGACTCGCATAAGCCGGGCGAATACGTATGGGCAGTCACAAAAGCAGAGGGCGCCATTCAGCAGAGAAACACAAACGTCAGCCCTTATTCTGTTCCATGCCGCGCAGGCGCTCCAAACGCTTTTTTATTTCTGCTTCATACCCGCGGTCGGTGGGTTCGTAGTACCTGCGCCCCACCAGATTATCCGGCAGGTACTGTTGGGGAACATATCCGTTCGGGAAATCATGGGGGTAGAGGTAGCCCAAACCATGGCCAAGCCTTGCGGCGCCGAAATACTCGCTTCCCCTAAGATGAACAGGCACCGGCTGGGCCTCCTGCTTGCTGAGGTCCTCGCCAACAGCACCGATGGCCTTAACAACCGAATTGCTTTTGGGCGCGCAGGCAATGTATATGGCGGCCTCCACCATTGGAATTTTGGCCTCCGGAAGCCCAACAAACTCCAGAGCATGCGCTGCGGAAACCGCCACCACAAGCGCCATCGGATCGGCAAGACCAACATCCTCGGCGGCGTGGATAACCATTCGCCGCGCTATAAACCGCGGATCCTCCCCAGACTCCAGCATCCTCAAAAGCCAATACACCGCCGCATCCGGGTCGGACCCCCGCATCGACTTGATAAAAGCGGAGATAATATCGTAATGCTGATCGCCGCTTTTATCGTACCTCAATGCGCGCTGTTGAGCGGCCGCCTCCGCCAACTGCAGATCGATCCGGCGCGTACCCGTGCGAACAGCATCGTTGGCCGCCGCCTCAAGAGCATTCAGCGCCACCCGGGCATCTCCGTTGGCAATGTTGGATAAATGTTCCAACGCTTCATTGTCGACTTCCAAACCGAAGTTGCCCAAACCACGCTCTTTATCTGCCAGCGCGCGCTTCAGTATTTCCTTGATGTGCTGTGCCGAAAGCGGCCGGAAAGTGTATATGCGACAGCGGGAAAGCAGAGGCGCATTCACCTCGAAAAACGGATTCTCGGTGGTGGCACCTATCAAGATTATGGTGCCGTTTTCCACGTAGGGCAGAAAAGCATCCTGCTGTGATTTGTTGAACCTGTGGATTTCATCAATGAAAAGAATGGTCCTGCCGCCGCGCCTGCGCCGCTCCACAGCCCTGGCCAGCACGGCCCGCATCTCCGGCAGGCCGGAAGTAACAGCGCTGAAATTTTCAAACGATGCCTTGGTAGAAGAAGCGATAATGCTTGCCAGTGTGCTCTTTCCACAGCCAGGAGGCCCCCAAAAAATACAAGAAGAGATGCGGTCCGCCTCGATCGCCCTGCGAAGCGGCGTGCCCGGACCCACTATCTCCTCTTGACCAACCAGTTCGTCCAGCGTTCGCGGACGCATTCTGGCCGCCAGGGGAACTTCTGCCCGATTCGCGCCACCGTTGTCTTCCTCAAAAAGGCCGCGCATTCAGCCTCCCAAAGCATTCCCCTGGGCACAGCACTGCGAAAAACGGTTAGGACTGCACCTTAGTCCTCATCTGCAACCACGCGCAGATGCAGTTCCCTAAGCTGGGCTTCGTCCACCGGAGACGGCGCTCCCGTCATCGGATCGATGCCGCTGGCCGTTTTGGGGAACGGTATCACCTCGCGGATGTTCTCTTCATCGGCGAGAAGCATCAAAATCCGATCAAGCCCAGGAGCTATTCCGCCGTGGGGCGGCGCTCCGTACTCAAAAGCCTCCAAAAGGTGACCAAACCGCGCCTCTGCATCCTCCTCAGAGTAATTCAACAGCCGGAAGATCTTCTCTTGAACATCGCGCCTGTGAATACGTATACTGCCGCTGCCAACCTCCGCGCCGTTGCACACCAAGTCGTAGCAGTCCGCGCGAACAGCTCCCGGATCCGTATCCAGCAGGTGGACATCCTCCGGCTTCGGAGCCGTGAATGGATGGTGAGTTGGGTCCCAGCGACCCTCCTCCTCGTTCCATTCGAACAGCGGAAAATCCACCACCCAAACCCATACCATTAGATCCTTATCGATCAAATTACAGCGGCGGGCCATTTCCCTGCGCAGTTTATCCAAGGCGCCGGCTACAACTGCGGGCTTATCGGCCACGATGAACATCATGTCTCCGACTTTGACGCCGCCGCGCTCCAAAATCCGATTCACTGTGCCTTCGCCGAGGAACTTGAGCACTGGAGTCGGCGATTTAACACCCTCCTCTGTCAGGGCTATAGATATCAAACCCTTTGCCCCGGCGCCTTTCACAAAATCGGTTAGCGCATCCACCTCCGAGCGCGAATAACCGGCGCATCCCGGAGCCACAATAGCCTTCACCTGCCCGCCTACGGCCAGCGCCTCTCGAAACACTCTGAAGTCCGCCTCGGCAACCAAGTCGGATATGTCGATCAGCTCCATCCCGAAGCGCATATCCGGCTTGTCCGTGCCGAAACGGGCCATCGCCTCTGCGTAGGTGAGCCTGGGGAAAGGTGTAACTATGCGCTTGTTGGTAAGCGTTTTAACAAGCTCTGTGAAAAGCTCCTCCGTAATACCGAGAATATCATCCTGTGTTACGAAGGACATCTCCATATCAAGCTGTGTGAACTCCGGCTGTCGGTCGGCACGCGGATCTTCGTCCCGGAAACAGCGCGCTATTTGGAAATACCTCTCCATTCCGGCAACCATAAGGAGCTGTTTCAACTGCTGTGGAGACTGAGGTAAAGCGTAGAAGTGCCCTGGATACAGCCTGGAGGGCACAAGGTAATCGCGCGCACCCTCAGGAGTGGATTTGATAAGGATCGGCGTCTCGATTTCGTAAAAACCGCGGGCATCCAAAAAATCGCGGATAAACTTGATTACGCGGTGGCGCAGGACGATTTTGGCATGCATTTCGGGCCGCCGCAAGTCCAAATACCGGTACTTCAACCGCACCATCTCATCCGCGTCTACGCCGTCAACTATGTGGAAGGGTGGGGTTTTGCTTGGGTTCAGAATCTCTACTGCGCGCGCCAGCACCTCCACCTTTCCTGTGGCAAGGTTGGGGTTTTCCGTGCCTGGGGGCCGCAGTGCCACATCGCCGCGCACCGCCAGTACATACTCCGAGCGCACCGTACCGGCAGTGCGGTGTGCTTCTGGATCCGTCTCGGGATTAAACACAACCTGCACGATGCCGGTGCGGTCCCTCAAATCCACAAATATGAGGCCGCCGTGATCCCTACTGCGCTGAACCCATCCGTTCAGGACTACTTCCTTCCCAACATGCTCCTCGCGCAGTTCCCCGCACCAATATGTTCGCATTCCCACACAGCTCAAATGCCAAACTCCCTCCAAGCTAAACTTTTAAAAGAGAAAATGCACCAACTTGCGCCGCCGTTGGAAAAGCGGTCCAGACGTTTCGATTATAACGGCGCACAGTTGGGGTGTCAAACGCATAATGCCTGAGGCGGCCGTAGCAAAAGCGGAGAAAAAATCAAGCGCATGATTGTTTCCCTGCGCAAAATCGCGTCGGAAACCCGCAAGTGTTTACAACTTTCGAACATCGGAAAGAGCTCATCCGCTCAGGAAGATCTGCCGGCTCAACTATTCGCTAGCTGCAAAGTGAGCCTGCGCCGGTCAATGCAGTCTTTGGATTTCACCGCAACAACTTAAAAAACCACGCATCAGTGCGGCACAGGCTTGACTCTGCACATCTTAACTGCTATACTTGCATTGTGAGGTTTTTCACAAATACAAAGAATAGAACCAGCACCATCACCAACATTCCTTTCGCGGTGGGAAAACAGCGGTTCCAACCGCTCCCGCCCAAGAGAGTCGCCGGGGATTAGGGATAGGAGGCAAAAGCGATGCAAGCGGCTGTGGGAAGCACTTTACTGGAGCTTTTGGATGAGGGAAGGATCCGCAGTGCTGTAGCAGAAGGGCGCAGTATGACGCGTTCACAGCTGGCATCTGCGCTGGAGAAGGCCGTTTCGCTTAAGGGGTTATCTCTCGGCGAGGCGGCAGGGCTCTTGTGCACCACCGATCCTGACATCCAAAACGAGATACTATCAGCAGCCGCAGCTGTTAAAAAGGCGATATACGGCGACAGAATAGTGCTCTTTGCACCGCTTTATGTAAGCAACACCTGTCAAAACGACTGCTTATACTGCGGGTTTCGCCGCTCCAACACCTCTGCAAAGCGAACACGCCTCACCCCAGAGCAGGTAAAAGAGCAGGTGAGGTTGTTGGAGCGAATGGGGCACAAAAGACTACTGCTTGTGTTCGGGGAGAGCCATCTTGATACCGCCGAGTATATAGTCTCCGCCGTGGAAGCAACCTATTCGGTTCGCGAGGGTTTGGGGCAAATACGCAGGGTGAACGTCAACTGCGCCCCTCTCTCGGTGGAGGGTTTTCGCATGCTGAAAGAGGCCGGCATCGGCACCTACCAAGTGTTTCAGGAAACCTACCACATCCCCACTTACGAACGGGTGCATCCGTCCGGCCCAAAGGCGGACTACAGATGGAGGGTGGAAGCCCCGGACAGAGCAATGCAGGCCGGGCTGGATGACATCGGAATGGGGGTTCTCTACGGGCTGTACGACTACTGCTACGATACAATTGCCCTGCTAGCGCATGCGGATTATTTGGACCGCCGCTACGGTGCTGGTCCGCACACGCTGTCTGTGCCGCGAATAGAGCCGGCCGAGGGTGCTCCGATGTCCGCAGAGGTGCCTTATCCGCTGGACGACGAGACCTTCAAACGAGTTGTGGCTGTGCTGAGGCTGGCAGTTCCGTACACCGGCATCATACTGAGCACCCGAGAAAGCCCCAAGCTTCGAGATGAGCTCATCGCGCTGGGTGTATCGCAGATATCCGCCGGCTCTCGCACATCCCCCGGAGGCTATTCAGCGGACGGAGAAACTCCCACAGCCCAATTTCAGGTTGGCGACCACCGCTCTCTTGACGAAGTGATTGGGTGTTTGTGCAGATCCGGCTTCACCCCGAGCTTCTGCACAGCCTGCTATCGGGCCGGACGCACAGGCCCGGATTTCATGTACCTTGCCAAGCCGGGCTTCATACAGAATTTCTGCACGCCAAACGCAATTCTTACCTTTAAAGAATATTTGTTGGACTACGCCTCTCCTCAGGTGAAGGAAGAGGGCGAACGCCTCATCGCCAAACGCGTGGAAGAGCTTCCCACAGAGGCTCTTCGCAAACGAGTTCGGTCGATGCTGGCCAGGTTGGAGGCCGGAGAAAGGGATCTGTTCCTGTGAGCAGGGCACTCATGACGCGGTTCAACCGCGCACTCAACAAGGCTTTAGACGGCTCGCTGTTGAGCAAGGCGGATATTGTGACCCTCCTCAACGCCGAGAATGAGGAGGAAACCCGGGCGCTTTTCAGCGCCGCGGAGCAGGTAACTTTGAGCGTTTTTGGAGATGAAGTACACCTGCGCGCAGTAATCGAATTCTCAAACAACTGCGTGCGCCGCTGTCTCTACTGCGGCTTAAGGGCCGAAAACTCACAGCTTACACGCTACCGCATGAGCGAATACGAGATACTCGAAGCAGTTGAACAGGCAGTGGTTTTGGGCTACCGCACGGTGGTTCTTCAATCCGGAGAAGACCCCTGGTATTCAACCGAAAAGCTGTGTGGTTTGGTACGGGAAATAAAATCCCGCCACGACGTTGCGGTAACCCTGTGCGTAGGCGAGCGCAGTAAGGAAGAGTACGCAGAACTGCGTAAAGCCGGAGCCGACCGATATCTGCTGAAGCACGAAACGGCTGATCCAGAGCTTTACAAGGCGCTTCATCCCGGCACCTCTTTGGAGGAGAGATTGCGCTGTTTGCGCTGGCTTCGGGAGCTTGGGTACCAGGTTGGTGCCGGAAACATTGTGGGGCTTCCCGGGCAAACCGTGGAAACGCTGGCAGACGATATTTTGCTGATGCGAGATTTGAACGTGGAGATGGCCGGCATAGGGCCCTTCATACCACACGGTGGAACACCGTTGGGCGGTTATCCGCGCGGTTCGCTCGAGATGACATTGAAAACACTGGCAGTGGCGCGCTTGGTTATACCGGACTGCATGCTTCCCGCCACTACAGCGGTGGGAACCATTCACCCGCAGGGAAGGCAGATGGCTCTGAGTGCAGGTGCCAACGTGGTGATGCCGAATTTAACGCCCCTGCAGTACCGCGAGCACTACCAGATATACCCCGGCAAGATATGCATCGGCGAGGATGCCGCGCACTGCCGGGGCTGTGTGGAGGCTTTGATAGCCTCAGTGGGGCGCCGAGTATCGCGGGGGTACGGTCACAGTCCGCGCTTTTCCTCCGCGGCGAGGGCGGGTTGAAACCGATACAAGTTTCGCTCCCCTACCCCACTTATGGGGCTTGGGGGCGAGAAATGCGCAGAAACTCTATATCTGCGCAAAATCAAAACTAAGTCGAGGAGGACTTGATGGAAAAAGCAAAGGTGCTCTTGGTCGATGACGACCGCGATTTTGTGG
>JBMFPP010000033.1:0-12452 GCA_049969055.1 Armatimonadota bacterium
CGAGGAAACGTGTTCGCCACGCAGTTTCACCCCGAAAAGAGCGGGGATGTTGGGCTCTCGATTTTGGAAGCTTTCGCCAAGAGTTAGCCCATTTGTTTCCGCATCCTGCCTTTCTGAAGGTTTAGACAAGAAGTTTTTGACAAACCAACAGGGACTAATTGAATGTCAAAACTTCTTGTAAGAAGTTTTGACAAACAAACGAGAACTAATTGAATGTCAAAACTTCTTAGCGGCTGTTTTCCTCTGAGATCGTGCGTTCTCTTGATACAGCGAACATATCTTTGGTGCTATAATAGATTTGCGGCCGCTTTGATTTCTCTGCGGGCGGTCTTGTGTGAAATTCCAGCTGGGTTGGAATCGGAGTTGCGGGATGCGGTTGGTGTTTGTTGCAGCAGCGGTTGGTTTTGGGATGGCCTGCGCGGCTCTGCTGGCTCGGCAGAGTTTTGTCGCGCCGCAGAATCTGGCGGAGGGTTTAAGGGAGCCGTTGGAAAGCGGCGTGACGGTTGCCGCAAATCTGCCGGATTCCATCCTGCTTACCGATGGGGTGAAGGCGTGGCGTGCATCACTGGAGAAGCTCGGCGTTAACCGGCAAATGCGAAGCTTTGACCCGAACGCCGCTAAATCATACTTGGAGCGCTTGGCCCCGCTGGTGGCATATCCGGGGGTGAACGCTTCCCTTTTGGTTGCCAAAGACGGCACTGTAACCATAACCCGGAGCCAGATGGCGCGCCGCCTGGATGTGCCGAAAACCGTAGAAAAACTTCAGCGCTTCCTCGAGAATCCACCGACCGACAGTACACTGCACATGGTTTTGGAAAAAACAAAGCCGGAAATCAGCACCGAAGACCTGCAGGGCATAAACGGCAGGTTGGCTTCGTTTACCACGCGCTTTAACCCGGGCGACCGCGCCAGAAGCCACAACCTGCGCCTTGTGGCTAAAAAGCTGGACAGGACTTTTATCCCTCCTAACGGGATCTTCTCGTTCAACGAGCGCGTTGGCCCCAGAGACGGCGAGAGCGGATACCGAAAGGCGAAGATATACCTGAACGGCAGAATAGCCGAGGGTATTGGCGGCGGCACCTGCCAGGTTTCAGGCACTCTGTATAACGCGGCGCTTTTGGCGGGCCTTACTCCGGTTGTTAGATCCCACCACTCCATGACGGTGGCTTACCTGCCTCCCGGCCGGGACGCCACGGTGAACTACGGTAGCATCGATTTGAAGCTGAGGAACGACACAGGAGGACCAGTTTATATCCGCTCTTCGGCCGGTGTCTCCAGACTCACCGTGAGCGTTTACGGGGTGAAGCGGCCGGGACGGTCCGTGGTAGTGTACAGCCGCGCCCGTTGGTCTAAAGGAAGGCTTATTGCCAAAACTTACCGTGTTGTGAAGCAGGACGGGAAGGTCCTGGCGAAAGAGCTGATCTCGGTTGACTCGTACAAGCCGAAGCCGCCGGAGGAGCGCAGGAAAACCGCGGCGAAGAAGATTTTCAGTGCGAAGCGGAGAAGCTTTCCGCTTGTGCGAACCGTTTCGCATGTAAAGCCTGTGCCGAGTTCAATCAACGCCGGCAAGAGAGGTGAAAACTTACCGCAGTGAAGCGCTTAATGTTGTGCCTTTTGGTTTTGGTGTTGGCAGCCGGTTGTAATCAGCGTGCGGGCAGGGGTTCCGCAAAGACGCGCGCTTCAGTGCCGGGAAACCTCACGGTTTGGTTTATAGACGTGGGCCAGGGCGACAGCACGCTGATACGAACCCCACGCGGCAGTTTTGTTCTTATTGATGCGGGAACACCGGATGCAGCGGGCAAAATTATTTCCTTCATGCGTCAGGAAGACGTTGATCGCTTGGCAGTCGCCGTGGGAACGCACCCGCACGCCGATCACATTGGAGGCATGCGGGAGGTATTGCGGTCTTTTAGGGTGGATGCGTATATGGACCCGGCTTTTCCGTACGCCACCAACACCTACAGAAACCTGCTTCGAGAGATTAAGGGCCAGGGGCTGAGGTTTATAACCGCTCGGCGCGGCATGGAAGAGGAGATCGACGGTGTTCGCTTTCAGGTGTTATGGCCGGAAGAGCCTTTTCTCGAGGGAACAGAGTCGGACGCAAACAATGCATCTATTGTTCTGCGGCTCATCTACAAGAACATATCGATGCTGTTTATGGGGGATGCACAGCTGGAAGCTGTGGATCGCATATTGAAGGGCACCACCGATATAGAAAGCGACTTGATCAAGATATCGCACCACGGAAGCGCAGACGGCACGACGCCGGAGCTTTTGGAGCGTGTTAAACCTAAGTACGCAGTTATATTCTGCGCAGAGGGCAACGAGTATGGGTATCCGCACAGGGAAACGATGGAGGCACTGCGCGCATCGAAGTGCCGTATCCTTCGGACCGATTTGAATGGAACCATCACAGTGAGCACAGACGGCCGTAAGCTGGAGATTTCGGTTGAAAGAGGGGAGATTGGTGAGCCGAAGTAGTTTCAGGGCGTTTCTAGACCGCGTAGAGGGCAGGATGGCAGTGCTTTTGTTGGGTGAGGAAGAGCGGGAACAGCTGTTGATACCGCGCTCTTACCTGCCGCGCGGCGTTCGCGAGGGGACTGCCCTGAAGCTTACCATTGAAGTTGACGAGGACGCAACCCGCGCCGCGTTGGACGAGGTGAAAGCCCTTCTGGATGAATTAAAAAGGCAGGAGCGCCGGGAGGACGCTTCTGGCTAGTTTGTCGGGCTCAGAGGGTCGGGTTGTTTCCGCTGAAAAGGCTTTTCCAAGTTTTTCTCCCTCAGCCTTGGGTCTGCTTGCGCATCTGAGCCAGTATAATGCCGATGGCGAGCAGTAGCAGTGCCTGCCCCAAGTTCAGCAAGCTTCCGGGTTTTGTTCCAAGATAGTACACCGTGCGCAGAAGCGGAGTTAGTTTGGCCACCACTGCAACTAAAATAAGCAGGCCCCCAAGCCACAGCAAAATCCGAACGAAAAGATCGATTTTCATTTCTTTCCTTCCCTCTCGAGAAGACGCTTTTAGATTTAGATATCCAGGTTTTTCACATCCCGCGCATGGGCTTCGATGTATTCTTTGCGCGGTGGCACTTTGTCTCCCATCAAAGCCGAGAACAGATCGTCGGCCATGATGGCGTCTTCGATGGTTACTTTGCGGATTATGCGCTGTTTAACGTCCATTGTAGTGTCGGCAAGCTGTTCGGCGTTCATTTCGCCGAGGCCTTTGAATCGCCGGACCATAACGTTTTTGGTGCCGAGTTCTTTCAGTATAGCCTCTCGCTCTTTATCGTCGTAGGCATAGCGGACTTGGCGGCCGGCTCGTATCTCGTAAAGCGGCGGCTGCGCGATATATATGTGCCCCGCTTCGATGAGAGGACGCATATATCGGAAGAAAAAGGTGAGGAGGAGCGTGCGTATGTGGGCGCCGTCTATATCGGCATCCGTCATCAGGATAACTCGGTGGTACCTCAGCTTGCTGATGTCGAACCTGGAGCTTTTGCTGTCACCGGAGTCGCCGTTGCGGTTGCGCTCGTTTCCGTTGTTTTGGTCGCCGTTGGAGGATTCTTCGTTGGTCACGATGCCGGTTCCCAAGGCAGAGATAAGTGCGCGGATCTCCTCGTTCTCAAGGGCGCGGTGGATGCGCACCTTCTCAACGTTGATGACCTTGCCGCGCAGAGGCAGTACGGCTTGGTACTTTCGGTCGCGGCCGCTTTTGGCACTGCCGCCGGCGGATTCGCCCTCCACAAGGAACAGCTCGCACTTGGAAGGGTCTCTCTCGGTGCAGTCGGCGAGTTTACCTGGGAGCGAGGCATTTTCGAGCGCGCTCTGCCGCTTAACCAGTTCCGATGCGCGCCGGGCGGCTTCCCGGGCTTTTGCGGCGGTCATTGCCTTGTCGATGATTTTCCTTGCTACCGTGGGGTTCTCTTCGAAGTACTCGGTGAGCGCCTCACCGACCATGGAGTTCACCAAGCCTTCAACCTCGGAGTTGCCCAGTTTGCCTTTGGTTTGAGCTTCGAACTGGGGATACGGCAGGCGTACCGAGATAACTGCTGTAAGTCCTTCGCGGGTATCTTCACCTTGGAAGTTGGGGTCTTTCTCTTTTAGAACGCCTATTTTGCGAGCGTACTGGTTGATGACGCGCGTGAGAGCGGTTTTGAAGCCCGAGACGTGGGTGCCTCCATCGGCAGTGTTGATGTTGTTGGCGTACGAGACGATGTTTTCCTGGTACCCTTGGTTGTACTGGATTGCCACCTGGAGGGTAAAGTCGTCCCTGGTTCTTTCGAAGTAAATTGGTTTGTGCTCTGGGTCTTTGTTGCGGTTTAGGTGCTCCACAAAGGCAACCAAGCCGCCTTTGCTGTCGAACACGATGGGGGCGTCGTTGCCGCGCCTATCGTGGAAAGTGATTTTAACGCCGGGGTTCAGGAATGCCAGCTCGCGAAGTCGTTCAATGATAAAGTCCAGGTGCCACTCTACGGTTCCAAAGATCTCTTTGTCGGGCAGGAAGGTAACGGTGGTTCCGTGCGATTTGGTTTTGCCAATAACTTCCAGCTCCTTGGTTTTGTTGCCGCGTTCGTAGCGCTGGTGGTATATTTTGCCGTGGCGCCTTACTTCCACTTCAAGCCACTCTGAGAGGGCGTTAACCACCGAAGCGCCAACTCCGTGAAGCCCGCCGGAAACTTTGTAAGCGCTTCTTTCTTGGTTGAACTTGCCGCCGGCGTGAAGCATGGTCATGGCAACCTCAACGCCTGGCAGACCGGTTTCAGAGTTGATATCCACAGGGAAACCGCGGCCGTCGTCCACCACAGACATACTGTTGTCGGGGTTGATGATAACCTGTATGTTGCGGCAGAAGCCCATTAGGGCTTCGTCGATGGCGTTGTCAACAATTTCAACGAAGAGATGATGCATGCCGCGCCAGCTGGTGGACCCTATGTACATGGCCGGGCGCCGGCGGACGGCTTCCAAGCCTTTCAGTATTTGAAGAGAATCAGCGTCGTATGATTCTGCGGCTTCTTCGAGGGAAATCGACCTAGATTCGTCGCTCAATACCTTTACCTCCTGAGACAAGAGCAAAGAAAAAGGGGATATCGAGGCCGGATAGGCGCAAAAAAGAAAGTATAACCCACACTGCGTGCAGTTTTATTCTACTATAAATTAGACGGATAGTCAACCAGGCGACAGCGGACATTTTCGCACATTTGTTCGAGATTTCGGTTTAAAGGGATTATTCCATCGCTCATTGAAAATGTTGGTAATTGGAAATGAATCTTGAGATTATTGCGGCTCCGGATTCGTTTAAAGGGAGTTTGGGCTCGCTTCAAGCGGCCGAGGCTATTAAGCGGGGCATTCTGAAGGAGGTTCCTGAGGCATCGGTTGTGTTGATACCGATAGCTGACGGTGGAGAGGGAACTGTGGATGCCTTCCTAGCCTCCGTTGGGGGAAGCCGTGTGTTGGTGAGGGCAACTGGTCCGCTGGGCGGAGAGGTGGAAGCGTTTTACGGTGTTCTGGACAATGGCTGCACAGCGGTGGTTGAGGCCGCGGCCGCATGTGGGCTGCATCTTTTGCGTCCTGAGGAGAGGGACCCTTTCCGTGCTACAACCAGAGGTGTCGGCGAGATTCTGCTTCATGCGGTGTCGAGGGGATGCAGGAGGATAATTTTGGGAGTGGGCGGCAGTGCCACCAACGACGGCGGCTCCGGTATGCTGAGGGCGCTTGGGGCGCGCTTTCTCGATGGGAGCGGCTGTGAGATACCCGAGGGTGCACGCGGTCTTGAAAACTTAGCTGGGATCGACTTATCCGGCTGGCTTTGGCCCTCCAGTGGTTTGGAGGTGGTGCTGGCCGCGGATGTGAAGAACCCTCTCTGCGGGACGAACGGGGCTTCGTTCGTTTACGGCCCCCAGAAGTTTCCGCCTGATGCACCTCCAAGTGAAGCGGATCTGCGGGCTTTGGACAGCGCTTTAGAGCGCATGGCCCGCGTTTCTGCGGGGGTTTTGGGACGTGATCTTTCCGGCGCAGAGGGTGCAGGTGCGGCCGGCGGATTGGGTTTCGCCGCGATGGCCTTTCTTGGGGCTTCTGTTCGCCCGGGGGCAGAGCTGGTGCTTGAGGCGGCCCGGTTTGATGAGCGCCTTGCAGAAGCCGATCTAGTTTTCACAGGAGAGGGATCTATTGACAGTCAAACTTTGTTCGGCAAGGCGGTTATGCGGGTGTGCAGTGCCGCCGCGCGCAGGGGCGTACCGGTGGTGGCTTTGGCCGGGTCTATAGACGCAGACGAGGGTGTGCTTCGGCAGTTGGGATTGTCGGCGTGGGCGTCTATCGCCGTCGGGCCGTCTTCGTTGAGCGAGATGTGCGCCGATGCCGAGCTTCTGCTGGAGCGTGTGGCCGCCGGCGTGATGAGGTGGTTGAATTTGGGGAGCTTGCTTGCCGCTAAACCGCGCCGCGGAGTGCCTCACCAAGCCGAAGGTGGTTGATTTGAATTGGTGGTTTTTTCGGCAGTGAAAATTTCCACAGGAGCGAAGGGAGTTGACCATGAAGTTTGGGGTGTGCGCACCGCTGGAGTCGGCGGCTTTCCTTCGGGATGCCGGCTACGACTATATAGAGCTTACGGTTGTGAGCCTTATGCCGGAAAAAAGCGACGAGGAATGCAGAGAACTTCTTAAGCAGGTGTCTGGTAGTCCGTTGCCGACGGAAGCTTTCAATGTATTTCTTCCGGGCGACCTTAAGGTCACCGGTCCAGAAGTAGATTCAGAGCGATTGGAGCGGTATTTACAAAGCTCGCTGAAGCGCGTTGCGGATTTGGGCGGCCGGGTGGTGGTATTCGGAAGCGGCGGGGCGCGCCGGGTTCCAGACGGGTTCCCGCGGGAGCGGGCGTGGGAGCAGCTGCGCGGCTTTTTACACAAGGCCGCCGATCACGCTGAGAAATTAGGCATTGTGCTTGCGGTAGAGCCGCTCAACACCAAAGAATGCAACATAATCAACAGTGTTTCGGAGGCGGTGCGGCTTTCGGAAGAGGTTAACCGTCCGTCGGTTAAAGTGCTGGCCGACATGTTTCACATGGTTGAGGACGGTGAGCCTTTGGAGGACGCAGCCGCCGCCGGCAGTCGCCTTGCGCATGTGCACGTGGCCGATACCGGCCGTTTGTACCCCGGAAGCGGCTGTAATGATTTTCGCACTTTCTTCCGCGCATTGAAGAGCATTGGATACGATGCCCGCATCTCCATTGAGTGCAGGTGGGGAGATTTCGATGCGGAGGCACCCAAGGCGCTGGAGTTTTTGAGGGAGCAGTGGGCCAACGCGTAAGAGCAAAAACAGGCCGCTTGCACGTCGGCTTTGGAGACTGCCGGTTGGACGCGCTTTTGAGCTTGCGCGCTTCTAAAACGCGTGTTTCAGCATTTCGCGGAGCACGCGGCACCGAGAGCGCGACAGCGGTATGATGGTTTCGTCTTTGTCGCTCATCACCAGCTCGTAACTGCGCTCCCCGAGGTATATGATCTCCTTAACGCGGTCCATGTTTACGATGCATCCCTCGTTGGCGCGGAAGAAGTTGTGCTCTGCGAGGCGTGCTTCAAGCTGGGTGACGGTGTAAGGGACCGGGTATTCGCCGCCTTTCACATCGCGGATGTACACCTTTTTGCCGCGCGCCTGAACGAAGAGGATGTCTGTGGGCGCAATGAGCTTTATGGTATCCTCTATCTTCACGGGGAGCTTGGTGAGCTTGAACGGCATTTTGTCGATCGCTTCGCTTATGCGAAGCCGTTCCTGGGCGTCTGTGCCGGCTCGGCGGAGGTTGCGAAGCCGGTCAAGCGATTTCTGTATTCGCTCTGAATCGTAAGGCTTCATCACGTAGTCTATAGCGGCGGCTTCGAAGGCTTCCACTGCGTACTCGCCGTATGCCGTGCAGAACACTATCCACGGTGGAGACGGCAGTTTGTTCACGGCGTGCGCCACTTCCAAGCCGTTCATTCCCGGCATTCGAATATCTAGGAACAACACATCGGGGTGGAGATTGGCGGTTTTCTCCAATGCTTCTTCTGCATTTGCGGCCTCGCCCAGAATTTCCACATCGGGAATTTCATCGAGGATGCTGGCCAGATACCGGCGGGCCATCGGTTCATCATCAACAACGAGTGCCTTCATTATTTCTAACCCCTGCTATTTGGATCGCACCTTCGCCCCCGGCGGTATCTCGGGTTTGCCGGGGATTTGAGACTCCTCGTATTTTGACCTTTCGGCGGGATGAGATTGTTCCCCCTCAGCCGGCAGTTTCAGAACTACGGTGGTTCCCACGCCTTCGCGTGAAACCAGTTTGACGCTGAAAGACTCACCGTATATTCTGCGGCATCTTTCGTACAGAACGGCAAGCCCTCCGGCTCTCCCCTTTACTGGAGCCTGCCACACTTTTTCCGTTTGCTTGGTGCTCATTCCGACGCCGCTGTCGGCTATGCGAAGCCACAAAAAGCCTCTGCGCCGGCACGCGCGTATGGACAAAGCCCCGCCGCCCTCTTTCTGCGAAATTCCATGCAGAACCGCGTTCTCGGCCAGTAGTTGCACGCCGAAAGAAGGAACCGGCAGGTTTTCGGTGCCGGGCTCGATTTGTTCGTTCACTTTAAGATTATTCCCGAACCGAGCCTTTTCTATCTCCAGGTAAGCTCGGACATTCTGCATCTCTTCTGCGAGGGGGATGAGAGGCGTCTGAGAATCCCGCAAACTGCGGCGAAGGAAATCCCCCAAGCGCACAGCTAGTTTTCCTGCCGCAGGGGGATCTATGCGGCACAAGGCCGCCATGGTGTTCAGCACATTGAAAAGGAAGTGCGGATGCACCTGAGCCTGAAGAGCCTTAAGCTCGGCTTGGGAGGCGGCTTGGGTTTGCCGCTCCAGTTCTGCAAGCTCCATTTGGTATCGACTGAGGAACTGGGCAACGCCCACAGCGAGTTCGACAACATCACTGCTGGCGGGGCGTCCGTGCGCGCTGTAGAGGTAGATGCATCCGATGGTGCGTCCATCGTGGATTAGTGGAGCAACTACTCCGGCGGAGAGGGGGCATCTGGGGTCGGTGCACCCGATCTCTTCTCGAGTGTTGAGCACCTGGTTGGTTCCGGATTCCAGTGCAGAGGAGGATGGGCCCGGCGGAACCGGGTCACCGGCGCGGTGGTGATCAGCTCCGGCGCCTACGTGGGCTAGAAAGTGTTTGCCGTCGGATATAGCCACTGCCTCGAGATCGGCCGCAGAGCGCACTATCTCGGCGATGTGCTCGGCCGACTCCGCGTTGAACCCGCGCCGCAGATAGGGCAGTGTGCTGTTTGCGATGGCGAATGCGCGCCCAATCTGCACGCTTGCGATCTTATCCTGCTGGGCCTTGAGGTCAGAAAGAATCCACAGGAAGACGAGCACTCCCAAGCCGCTTGCAAGCATTAGGGGCAGAAAGTTGGCCCACAGCATGAGCATCTCGCCAAGCGGGGAGTCAAGCTGAATGGTGGCGATATCAGGAAGGAGGGATGATATGGAAAACCAAACAGCATGGCTGAGTGCGCCGGCTAGGAATCCCACGATCGCCTGTTCTTTGGGTTTCGGGCGGAAGTAGAAGGCCCAGCCGGCGATCAGTGCTCCAAGGCAGGCACCCAAGCCGCCGTTGATCACGCCCTGCCCGCGTGCAAGCTCCAACAGCCATCCCACAGCGCCAACGCCGAGGCCTGTTGCCGGACCCATAAGAAGGCCGGCCGCTGTGGAGGCAATTATGCTGGAGTTTGGAGATGTTTTCGCCGGCAGGAGAACCTCTACGGTGCCGACTATGGCGAAGAAAAGGAAAGCCTTTACTTTGTCTAGGAGGGTGGCGCGGTAAAGGAGAAGCCGGCCGAAGACGGAGCCGCGGCTCAGGAGATAAGCCGCGCAGGCGAGCAGGCATATCTCCTGGGTGGAGCTTAGAATGGGTTCGATGGTGGATTTCAAGCTCATATTGGCGGCTCCGGCTGTGGAGGGGCGCATTGAAAGTTGAGCTGGACAGCCTCACCCAGGGAGGAGCCAAAAACAACATGGTCGGGGTGAAAGGATTTGAACCTTCGACCTCCTGCTCCCAAAGCAGGCGCGCTACCCAAGCTGCGCTACACCCCGACGCTCACATTATAGCCCTGTGTTGCCTAAGTGTCAACCGTTTGCGCTTGGGGCTCCAGGGCTTTTTTCGACGTTTTGCCAGGGGAGCTGATAGATACCTTGAAAGGCAGGTTAGATGTCTTTCTTACTCACCCGCTTTTACTCTCGAACCTTCTTCCGCTTTCTCAGAAGAGAGGGGTGCTTGGTTTTCCCTTTCTCGAAGCTTGTATGGATTAAGGGTGAGAGCCAGCAACGGTTTTAGGGAGAGCACCGCGCTTGGATCAGGCAGATGCCGGCTTCGCTGGAGATGCCAGTACCTCTCTTATCTTGCGCGCGAGGCCGTCCGGTGTAAACGGCTTCTGGATGTAAGCTACCCCGGAATCCAGCACCCCGTGGTGCACAATCGAATTGTCGGTGTATCCAGACATATACAGGACCTTCAGCTTTGGGCGCCTGCGGAGGATGTGCTCTGCCACTTCTTTGCCGCTCATTCCCGGCATAATAACGTCGGTCACCAGGATGTCGATTTCGCCCTCATAACTCTCGGATATTTGGATAGCTTCCTCGCCGTTCGGTGCTTCGAGGACGGTGTAGCCCCTGTCTGTGAGTATTTCGTGCGCCAGCAGTCTTACGGTTTGCTCGTCTTCCACCAGCAGAATTGTCTCGGAGCCAGTGACCTCGACAGGAACGGGTTCCACCTGCTTTTGCTTAGCGATTGGCGCGGTTTTCGCAAGCGGTAGGTAAACCTTCACGGTGGTTCCTTTCCCCACCTCGCTGTACACCCAAACACTGCCTCCATTTTGCTTAACTATTCCGTACACGGTGGAAAGCCCAAGTCCCGTGCCTTTGCCTTTTTCCTTCGTGGTGAAGAACGGTTCGAAAATGTGCGGAAGCACATCTGGGCTTATCCCGCATCCGGTATCGGTGACCGCCAGCATTGCGTACTCTCCGGGAGTGGTGTCGTGGTGGCGCTGGCAGTACGCTTCGTCGAGCCAAACCTTCGCTGTCTCGATGGTGAGATGGCCTCCTTGAGGCATAGCATCCCTGGAATTTACCACCAGATTCATGATGACCTGCTCTATCTGGGATGGGTCCACCGTTACCACGGCTTCTTTCAGGATGGTGGTGAGCATAATATCCTCGCCGATTATGCTTCGGAGCATGGGTTCGATTTCGGCAATTACATCGTTAATGCGGAGGGGTTTCGGTTCCACCACCTGTTTGCGGCTGAAGGCAAGAAGCTGTTTGGTAAGTGCAGAGGCTTTGTCAACAGAGTTTTGAATGTGCTCAACGTATTTTCGATGTGGATTTCCGCGGTCAAGTTTGGAGGCAAGGATATCCGCGAAGCCGCCGATAGCCGTTAGTATGTTGTTGAAGTCGTGCGCCACACCGCCGGCTAGGCGTCCTATGGCCTCCATTTTCTGGGCTTGTTCGAGCTGTTGTTGGAGTATCACTTCTTCGCTTATGTCGCGTATTAAAAGCATGTAACCTGCTAGCTTTCCATCGTTGCCGTAAATTGGGGAAAGATTTACGTTGGCATGGTAGCGGCTTCCATCGGTTTTCGATCCCAGCATTCTGCCGCTCCACGTTTTTAACTGCTGTGCTTTCTCGACAGCCGTTTTGAGGGCTTTTTCATCGAGGTTCAGCTCGGTTACATGCCTACCGATGATATTTTGCTTATCGAGGCCGGTGATATTTTCGAAGGCAGGGTTGGCGTAAGCAACGTTCCAGGAAGCATCGGTAATGACGATAGCCTCGGTGGTGCTTTCGACGGCAAGCGCCAGTTTCGAACGCTCTTCTTCGATCAATTTCTGCTCTGTGATGTCGGTGCACACACCCACAAGGTGCCACATATCTGGGCCGATAGCCTTTATGAACACGTCTTCGTAAAGCCATCTTACCCGCCCGTCATCCCCGATCCATCTGAAGTTCTGAGAATACATGCTTTGTCCAGACTGCAGTGCCGAGTAGCTTGTTTTATCCATCTGCATCTTATCTTCTTCGGGGATGTGTTCGCGGAAAGCATCGTTGTAGGTTTGGCCGTGTTTTACCTGCACTGGAAACACGCGCTGTGCCGCGGCTTCGTTGAAGTCTCTCAGCTCCCACGCGAAGTCGATTTTCCTCTCGGAGCTTATCATCGTAACGTTGGCGTGCCATATTCGGCACCGCACACTTTGCAAGATTGCTTGGAGTTCTTCCTCAAGGCGCCTGCGGTTCATCACCTCCGCTTGCAGTTGCAGAACGGTTGTTTCAAGCTGTGCTGTGCGGTGTGCCAGGCGCTCATTTGCTTCTCGGAGGGCGTTTTCGGACTGCTTGAGCGCTGTAACGTCGGCAATGCTAACGATCAGATATTGTTTTCTTTCGAAGAAGATCG
>JBMFPP010000034.1:0-12210 GCA_049969055.1 Armatimonadota bacterium
ACTACGAAGACGCAATCATCATTTCGCGCCGGCTGGTGAAGGACGAAACCTTCACATCCATACACATCGAAAGGCACGAAGTTGAAGCCCGCGATACCAAGCTGGGTCCGGAGGAAATTACCAGAGACATTCCGCACGTCCAGGAAGATGCTTTGAAAGATCTCGATGAGAACGGAATAGTTCGGATTGGTGCCGAAGTGCGCGCAAACGACATATTGGTTGGCAAAATAGCGCCGAAGAGCCAGGGCGAGCAGAGCGCGGAAGAGCGCCTTATAGTTGCCATATTCGGCAAGAAGGCCGAAGAAAGCAGTAACGTATCTCTGCTGGTTCCGCACGGCGGCAAGGGCAAGGTTATAGACGTTAAGGTGTTCAGCCGCTTCAAGTACAGCTGTTCCCACTGCAAAACGGTGTTCGATTTCAGCAAGAAGCCGGATAGACTAACCTGCGATCGGTGCGGCGGCGACCTGATCCGCGAGCCCGGGGATGAACTCCCCGCCGGAGTGAACCAGCTGGTGCGCGTTTACGTGGCGCAGAAGCGGCGCATCATGGAAGGCGATAAGATGGCGGGCCGGCACGGCAACAAAGGCGTTATAAGTCGAATACTGCCAGAAGAAGAGATGCCTTTCATGCCCGATGGAACGCCGGTGGACATAATCCTCAACCCGCTGGGCGTGCCGGGACGCATGAACATCGGCCAGGTTTTGGAGACGCACCTGGGCTTGGTTGGCCGCGCTTTAGGCTGTACCTTCACCGAGCCGGTTTTCCGCGGCAAAAAAGAGCCGGAAGTGCTTGAGTATTTGGAACTGCTTGCTCGCTACTTCCGCGAGCGCCGGTTGAAAGAGTACATCGTCACCGAATTGGGCTTCGAACTGCCCTCCAGCATCGACGAAGAGCTTGTGGACGCACAAACCGGCGAAAGACTCTGGCCTACAGATATGGCCCACCGAGATGGATACGGCGTTAGCGGCGAGGGTTCTTTGGAGTGGCTTCTCGCGGTGCTTCGCGCGAGGGTTTCCGCGATGACCGATGAAGAGCGGCAGGCCCTCGGCGAGAGGCTCGGCCTAGGGGCGGAGCCGGTTCCAAGCGAACCATTGGAAGTCACACCCGACGGCCACACAATAATCCACTTGGTGCCTCCAAGCGACAAAAGCATAGCTTTCCATAAAGTTACAACGGACGAAATAGTGCAGAAAGTGAAAGACAACGTTTGGAAGCGGGTGGGCTTGAACGAGAAAACCGGTAAGTGCATCCTTTACGACGGCCAAACCGGCGAACCGTTCAATCAGCCGGTTACCGTTGGGCACATCTATATGATGAAACTTCTGCATTTGGTGGAAGATAAGATGCACGCCCGCTCCATCGGCCCTTACGCGCTGGTAACACAACAGCCGCTGGGCGGTAAGGCACAGTTCGGCGGCCAGCGGTTTGGAGAGATGGAGGTGTGGGCACTTGAAGCTTATGGAGCCGCTTATACCCTCCAGGAGATTCTCACCATCAAGTCTGACGACGTTGTTGGCCGAGTGAAAACATACGAGTCCATAGTTAAAGGCGAGCAGATTCAAGAACCTGGGGTTCCCGAGTCATTCAAGATATTGGTTGCAGAGCTTCAAAACCTCGGATTGAAGGTCACCGTCGAGGACGAGATGGACAGAGAGATCGATCTGCGCCTCCAGGATGACGATATGGACGGCGACGGACGCGGAACGCGACATAAACAAACTGCTGCCTTGTAGGGGAGGGATTTCAGCATAATGGTTTCGCCAAGCAGTTTTAGCAAAATAAGAATAAGTTTGGCCTCTCCGGATGAGATGCGCTCGTGGTCGTCCGGTGAAGTGAAAAAGCCGGAGACCATTAACTACCGCACATTTAAACCGGAAAGGGACGGCCTTTTCTGCGAACGGATATTTGGACCGGTAAAAGACTGGGAGTGCCACTGCGGCCGCTACAAGAAGGTAAAGTTCAAAGGGATTGTTTGCGACCGCTGCGGCGTGGAGGTAACCCGCTCCAAGGTAAGGCGGGAGCGCATGGGGCACGTGGAGTTGGCCGCACCCGTGAGCCATATCTGGTACGTCAAAAGCGTGCCAAGCCCTATAAGCCTTCTGCTGGACATCTCACCGCGCTCTTTGGAGAAGGTTATATACTTCGGGTCCCACATCGTTACCCATGTGGACCGCGCCCGTCTCTTAGCGGAGATGCCCGAGATAGAGGCGGCGGTTAACGAAGAGATCGCCCACATCCAAGCCGAAGGGGCCGATTCTGCGCTCACAGCTCTTCTGCACGAACCCGTGCCGGTTGAGGATACGGATGTTTTGGAGGAGGAGCTGATAGAACCGCCTGTTGAGCTTGAGGAGGAACTGGTTGAAAGTGTAGCGGTTGGCGATGAGGAACTGCCGGTGTTGGAGGAAGTTGTTGAGGAAGAGGCGGAGCTGGAGGAACCCGTTGTTGACGAAGTTGTTGAAGAAGTTGCCTCCTTCAGATTGAGCGACCTCCCGATCTCCGAAGGCCGCAATGTTGAAGAGCTGATCTCGGAGCTTCGCGAGGCCCTACAGCGCTTGGAAAACATTCAGCGCCGCGACCTTATCTCGGAGGATGAGTGGCGCGGCATCGAGCGGGTTCTGGACATTGCAAGCCGGCGTCGAAACCGCAACTTCCGCAACATCATCCGCGCTGGCCAAGGTGCTGCCGCCATTAAAGAGCTGCTTCAGGAGATCGATCTCGAAGAGCTTTCGCGCCAGCTCCGCGCCGAAATTGCCCAAAGCCATGGCCCGAGGCGGGCCCGCGCTGTGAAGCGCCTCGAAATCGTTGAAGCGTTCCTTAAGAGCAAGAGCCGGCCGGAGTGGATGATTCTTGAGGTTATAACCGTTATACCTCCAGACCTGCGCCCTATGGTACAGCTCGACGGCGGCCGCTTCGCCACATCCGATCTGAACGACTTGTACCGCCGGATTATCAATAGAAACAACCGCCTTAAGAAAATCATCGAAATCCGGGCGCCGGAGTCCATCATAAACCACGAAAAGCGCCTGCTTCAGGAGGCCGTGGATGCACTCATCGACAACGGACGGCGCTCTCGGCCGGTTGTGGGCTCCAACAACCGACCCCTGCGCAGTTTGTCGGACATGCTCAAGGGGAAAGAGGGGCGCTTCCGCAAGAACCTGCTCGGCAAGCGCGTGGACTACTCCGGACGCTCTGTAATCGTGGTTGGCCCAACCCTTAAACTTCACCAGTGCGGACTCCCAAAGGAGATGGCGTTGGAGCTGTTCAAGCCGTTTGTTATGAAGAAGCTGGTGGAGAAAGGATCCGCGCAGAGCATCAAGGCCGCCAAGCGCATGATCGAGCGCATGAACCCTGCCGTTTGGGACGCGCTGGATGAAGTCATAAAAGAGCATCCGGTGCTTTTGAACCGAGCGCCCACTCTGCACCGCCTCGGCATACAGGCTTTCGAGCCGATACTCATCGAGGGCAAGGCCATACAGCTTCATCCTTTGGTCTGTGTTCCGTTCGGCGCCGACTTCGACGGGGACCAGATGGCGGTTCACGTGCCGCTGTCTGCCGTTGCGCAGGCCGAGGCCCGCATCCTTATGCTTTCTACCCGGAACGTATTCTCGCTGGCAGACGGACACCCCATAATAGCGCCAAAGCAGGACATCGTCCTTGGCTGTTACTACTTGACCCAGGTTAATGAAAAGGCCAAGGGTGCCGGATTGGTGTTTAAAGATGCGGGGGAGGCACTGCTGGCTTACGAGTCCGGGTTGGTGGATCTTCACGCCCCGATAAAGTTCGGTGTGGTGTGCAGGGACGACAGCAACGGCGGCGGTCCGCGCCGAAAATACATCCAAAGCACGGTCGGAAGGTTGATTTTCAACCAGGCCCTTCCGGAGCGGCAGGAAGGCGATGTGCCGGCTCCGTTCACCCTTAAGTACCCGGAGGAATTCTTGGATGTAGAGGTCGATTCCAAGGAGATAAGCCGTGTGGTCTCTGATTGGTACGCCAGGCACGGCTGGGCCGCAACCGTTAGGATTTTGGACGACCTTAAGGACCTGGGGTTCTATTACGCCACCCGCAGCGGCATTACTATATCGATTACCGACATGGACGTGCCCGGTGAGCGGGATCGAATTATCGCGGAAACCGAGAAAGCCGTTGCGCGCGTGAACGAAGAATATGCTGAAGGACTTATCGGCAGCGGCGAGCGCGAGGAAAAGGTGCTGGAGCACTGGAGCAATGCCTACGAGGCGGTTGCCGATGCCATTTTGAACAGTATCGACAGGTTTAACCCGGTGTTTATGATGGTGAACTCCGGGGCGCGCGGTTCTCGCAAGCAGATCACTCAGCTTTCCGGCATGCGCGGTTTGATGAGCGACCCGTTCGGCAAACTTATAGAGGACCTGCCCATTAAAAGCAACTTCCACGAAGGCCTTTCGGTTTTGGAGTACTTTATCTCCACGCACGGTCAGCGCAAGGGTCTGGCGGATACCGCCCTTCGAACCGCAGATGCCGGCTATCTAACCCGCCGCCTTGTGGATGTTGCCCAGGACGTGATTGTGCGCGAGGTTGACTGCGGCACCGCCCGCGGCATATACGTGTCTGAGATCAGGGACGGCGATGAAATCGTTGAGGAGCTTAAAGACCGCATCCGCGGACGGATTGCCCTCGAGACCATAAGGCACCCGGTTACGGGAGAGGTGCTTGCGGAGGCAAACAAAGAGATCTCCGATGAAGCGGCCCAGGCCATTCAAGACGCGGGCATCACTAGGGTGGGTATTCGCTCTCCGATGACCTGCGAACTGCGCAAGGGCATTTGCGCCATGTGTTACGGCCGCGATATGGGGCGCCAAAGGCTGGTGGAGGTCGGTACCGCTGTTGGCATTATAGCCGCCCAGTCAATCGGAGAGCCGGGAACCCAGCTTACCATGCGCACGTTCCACACGGGCGGAATCGCCGGCAAAACCATCACCGGGGTGGCCGGAGTGAAGCAGAAAAAGAAGGAAACCCTGAAAGAGCTTCACGAAGACGCCCGCAAAGGAATGATCTCGCTGGACGAGGGCGGTGAGCGGGAGCGAAACCGCGCTGTGCAGGCCATGCTCAAGGTTTTGGAGGAGCAGGTTCGCGGCTTACTGCGCGTTGTTGAGCTTGTGGAGGCAAGGCGCCCTAAGGGCCAGGCCATCATCAGCGATTACGACGGCGTGGTGGCGGCAATAGAGGATAAGGGTGGCCTGCCTGTGGTGGTTATCCATACAGAGGTTCCGGCCGATAAGCTGGAAGACTACATGGGAGAGGTTTTGGCGGAGCCCATAACCTTGGGCGGCGCCGATCCCGGTGCCGAAGATGCCGGAATCTCCGGGAAGGTGGTTTTCCCAGCCGGTCAGGAGCTTACCGACCGCGTTATCCGCGGTATAAGAGACCTCGGCGTTACCAAGGTTACGATCCGCAAGAGCTACCTTGTTCCGTATCGAGGTACTTTGAAGGAAGGCGGACGGTACGTGGGCGCGGGCTTGGTTCAGCTGGGCCAGCGCGTGAAAGCCGGTGATCGGCTTACGGAAGGTCCGCTGGACCCCCATAGGATTTTGGAGCTTCAAGGCGTAAGCGGTGTGCAGGATTACCTGGTTCGTGAAATACAAATGGTTTACAAGAGCCAGGCGGTTGATATAAACGATAAGCACATCGAAATTATCGTGCGGCAGATGCTGAAGAAGCGCAGGATTATCGACCCCGGCTCCACCAAGTTCCTGCCCGGCCAGATGGTTGATAGGTTCGAATTTGAGGACGAAAACCGTCGGGTTGAATCGATGGATCCACCTGGGATTCCGGCCAAAGCGGAGCCGGTACTGCTCGGCATCACTGAAGCTTCCTTGGCCACAGATTCCTTCCTAAGTGCCGCCAGCTTCCAGAAAACCACAAGGGTCTTGGCCGACCCCGCCATCCGAGGCAAGGAGGACAACCTGGTTGGTTTGAAGGAAAACGTCATCATCGGCCGCCTGATTCCAGCCGGAACTGGCCTTTCGTTCTACCGAGAGCAGGCGGCGGCAAAGAAGGCCAAGGCAGATGCCGAGGCGGTGCATGAACAGCCTGCATCCGCGCCTGCTGCGGCCGGAACCTCTGTTTTGGAGCGGCTCAGCTCAGCGCCCGAACTGGACGTCAAGGCAGTTCCCGAAGACGAAGAAGAACTGGCTCGCCGAAGCGGCAACGGAGGCGACCAACTCGGTTCTGAGGATGCCGCATCCTTTGTAACATCTGCCTTTGATGAAGATTACCGCGAGGACGACCACGAAGACGAAAGCGGCTATGATGAGGATGCTGGGCTCGATCTCTTCGGGGATGAGGAGGAAGAGTAGCGGAGCAGGTAAACTTGCCTTCGCCCTTGTCCGCTCTCTCGGCTTCGGGCCAGCCTTCGCCCCTAGCTTCCCTCCAGAGTTTCTGGAGGGGAAACCAACAGCCTTTTCTAATGAGGCTGGTGAATAAGGGCTGGCATTTGTGCAGAGGGCCGGGGCGTGGGGGCCGGTGCTTTTCGTGAGAAACGCGGTTTCGGCACATAGGGGCAGTTGCTATCCTGCCCCTATGTGTTTAGTGTTCGCGGCAGTTTTTTGCCGCCTTGTCTCGGTTGTCTGCTCACCGCCTTTGTGTTAGACTTGTTTTGCTATAAAAGGAGATGAGGAGTGCTTCGGTGTGAAAGACGGTAGAGAGCTTGTAAAAGAGAGCATCCTCCGAATACGCCCCTACCGCCCGGGCAAACCGATTGAGGAGGTTGAGCGCGAGTACGGAATTTCAAACGCTGTGAAGCTAGCATCCAACGAAAACCCACTGGGCCCATCCCCAAAGGCCGTTGCCGCCATCCGGGAGGCTGCAACCAAGGTGGCTCTTTACCCGGAGGATACATGCTACTACCTTAAGCGGGCGCTGGCCGCCCATTTGGATGTTCCGGAAGATTGGCTGATTTTGGGAAACGGCTCCGACGAAATACTGCATTACGCAGGTTTGGCTTTTCTTTCTCCCGGGGATGAGGTAATTCAAGCCGATGTTACTTTCGTGATGTACGAGACCAATACGCACCTGAACGGGGCCGTTCCGGTTGTCGTTCCCCTCAAGAACCACACCTACGATCTCCGGGCTATGGCCGATAGGTTTTCGGAACGAACCAAACTGGTTTTCATCGCCAACCCCAACAACCCAACCGGTACAATCGTAACAAAAGATGAAGTTGAGGCTTTTATGAACCGCCTTCCTGAGCGCGCAGTAGTGGTTTTCGATGAAGCGTACTACGAGTATGTGGAGTCTCCGGAGTATCCTGACACCCTTAGGTATGTGCGGGAAGGGCGAAACTGCATAGTAGCCAGAACGTTTTCGAAGATATACGGGTTGGCAGGTCTGCGGGTGGGGTACGGGATTGCCCCTCCGCACATTGCTCAGTACCTACAGCAGGTGCGTGCCCCCTTCAACGTGAATACAATTGCGCAGGCGGCGGCTTTGGCAAGCCTGGAAGATCCAGATCAGGTGCGCCGCAGTCGTGAAGTGAACTCCGCCGGCAAGCGTTTCCTGTATCAGGCGTTCAACCGAATGGGTCTGCCTTATGCACCCTCGGAGGCGAACTTCATCTGGGTGGATATTAAGGCCGACAGCAAAGCGGTGTTTGAGGGACTGCTTAGGCGCGGTGTTATTGTGCGCACTGGTGATATCTTCGGGATGCCAACCTACATACGCGTTACCATAGGTTTGGAAGAGCAGAACAAAAGGTTTGTGGAAGCACTTGAAGAGGTTTTGAACTCATTGTAGAGCACTGCGGGGGTAGTGTTTATGGTTGTCATAATGAAGCCCGGCTGTACCGAAGCCGACATATCTGAGGTCACCGCACAGCTCAGAGAGCGGGGATACGGAATACACATTGTTCGCGGAGTCGAGAAAACGATCATCGGTGCGATAGGTGCCCCTGAACATGACAAGGCTTTGGTGGCTCAGCAGTTGGAGTCCCTGCCGTGCGTTGAGCGTGTGGTGGCCATTTTGAAGCCGTACAAGCTTGTGGCCCGCCAAACGAGGCCGGAGAGATCGATTGTGCGGGTACGCAACCTGGAGATAGGCGGACCCAATGTAATAGTAATGGCCGGACCGTGCACCGTGGAAAGCGAAGACCAATTGATGCGCACCGCCCGCGCGGTGAAAGAAGCTGGTGCCCACATCCTGCGCGGAGGGGCTTACAAGCCGAGCACCTCGCCGTACAGCTTTCACGGCCTTGGACCGGAGGGATTGAAACTCCTGAAAGCCGCAAGCCAGGAAACCGGTCTCCCCGTTATTACAGAGGTGATGGACACTCGCGATGTTGAGCTGGTTGGTTCTTACTGCGACATCCTACAAATCGGGATGCGCAACATGAGCAACTTCGCTCTGCTTCGCGAGGTGGGCCAGAGCCAAATGCCGGTGATGCTGAAGCGCGGCAGTGCATCCACCATCGAAGAATGGCTTCAGGCGGCAGAATACATAGCGTCGAAGGGAAATCTCAACATTATCTTGTGTGAGCGCGGCATACGCACCTTTGAAACCGAAACGCGAAACACTTTCGATATCAACGCCATCCCTGCGGTTCAGCACCTAAGCCACCTGCCCATAATAGCCGATCCAGCCCACGGCACAGGCCGCTGGCAGTACGTTCCGGCAGTGGCAAAAGCCGCCGTGGCCGCAGGGGCAGACGGCATCATGGTTGAAGTGCACCCCGAACCGTGGAGGGCGCTGAAGGACGGCCCTCAGTCCCTCACAATAAGCGATTTTAAGCGGTTGATGCAGGAACTGCGCCCAATAGCGCAGGCTGTTGGTAAAAACCTCTAGCGTTATGCCGTCAACTTTCCAGCCTTTATTCCGCCGAGCAGTAATCGTGGGTACAGGCCTTATGGGGGCTTCTTTCGGGCTGGCCCTGCGCCAGCGCGGGCTCTCAGAACGGGTTATCGGTCTGGCGCGCAGACCCGAAACCCTTCGTTCTGCTCTGGAAGTTGGAGCGGTTGATGAGACCGCCGCGGATATACGCTCTGCTTTGCCCGGAGCAGATTTGGTGGTTGTTGCCACCCCGGTGTCGGCAATCGTGCCCATCCTGCGCGAGGTTGCAGACATTGCCGAGCCGCACTGCTTGGTTTCGGATATGGGAAGCGTGAAAGCACCCATAGTGCGCAGTGCCGAGCAGTTTCTGCCGCCGCATCTTCACTTCGTTGGAGGACACCCGATGTGCGGTTCCGAGGAGAGCGGGCCGCTTGCCGCCAAAGCCGACTTGTACGAAAACGCCGTGTGGGTGATAACTCCAACCGAGCGTACCCATCCGGATGCTTTAACCCGCATGCTCGAACTTGTCCGGGCAGTTGGTGCGAAGCCTCTTCTGCTTTCTCCGGAGGAGCACGACAAAGCCGTTGCCGCCGCCAGCCACCTTCCCCACGTGGTTGCATGTGCTTTGGCACTGGCTGTGGGAAAAGCCGTCGGCGAGCATCCTATTGTTGCGGATCTGTGCGCCGGCGGCTACCGAGATACCACGCGCATAGCAGTTGGTAACAGCGAGATGTGGCGCGATATTCTCATCGCCAACGCCGCCAACATCCTCAAGCAGATCGAAGCCGCTTCAGAATTCCTAAGCCGATTTCGCGACGCAGTCAGCTCGAACGATGCCGAGGCTGTTTCGAGACTTTTGAAAGAAGCGGCCGCGGCTCGGCGCGCGTGTTTTTCGGAGTAGCTGCAGAGCACGGCTTTTATTTCACTCCTCTCTCCGCAGTGGGAGAAGGGCCGGGAATGAGGGCAGTTACCCATCGTTTCCTCGGCAGATCTGAAAAGATCTGGTTCTGGAGCTTGACAGAAATTTTATTTCGTGGAAATAGATTAAGCGGAGCAACGAATCGGCGGCCAGCCCGGAGGGAATTTTGGAGGAAGCGGAGAACCAAACAAACAGGTGATTCCCAGACGTTGGGCTTGTGGCTGCAGGTGAATCGGAGCCATACGCTTAAAGGCACCAGACGACTCTTCGCCTGGCGCAATTCCTCGGTTGTGGGGAGGGATAGTATGAAGAGGTTCGCTCGGTTTGCCCTTTCCTCTACACTGTGTGCAGCTTTGTTTGCTGGCTTGGTGGCCTTTGCCTTCGCGCAAACCCAGTACGATGACGACTTCAAAGGGACAACACTGGACAAGAAGTGGACCTTCTACGACATCAATCCAGGCCAGCCCGGTAGTGCTGTGGTGAAGGACGGCGCCTTGGTGATGACCAACTACGGCGCCGGCGACGACAACAACGACTGCGCTGTGTTTGTTTCCCAGCGCATCAGCGGCGATTTCATCGCCACGCTGAAGGTTCTTTCCATCCCGGAAACCAGCGATGACGCCTCAACAGGTTTGATGGTGCGAGAGTCCGAAGACCCAGGCTCGCCGATGGTGTATCTGTTTGCAGACATGATAGACTGGCGCGAGGGCGTGAAGATGCGCGCCAGGGTCGAAGCAGGGGGTAAGCGCAGCGACGTAGCGAAGGTGCGCTACTTCCAGCTTCCGGTCTGGGTGCGCATCGTGCGCCACGGAGATGCTTTCTTGGGCTACAGGTCCGACGACGGGAAAGTTTTCACCTTCGTTGGCTCTGTGCAGGTGCCAATGGCGGATCCAGTGCTTATTGGGCCGTCGGTATGGGCTTGGCGCGCCCCGGCCAACAACGGCTTCCTGGCCGGAATAGGCTCCGCAACTGAATTCAGGGTTCAACAGGCTCCTTCCGGAACGGGCAGGGTTGTGGTTACGGTTACGGATGACCAGGGCAACGTTATAAAGGGCGCCGGCGTTTTGGTGAAAGATGCCGCTGGCAAAACCGTTGCCTCGGTGATGGGCTTGGCGTCTGGAGCCGTGTCTTCGCCCTCTGGAGCCGTTTTGGGTTTGCAAAGTGATGCAACCATCGTGCCCTTCGTTCCGCCCGGAAACTACACCGTCAGCGTTGTGCTTCCGGGGTTTGAGGTTCCGGACGAGAAGGTAACCGTTACGGCTGGCCAAGATGCCCTCCTGACAGTTGTTGCTAAGCCGCTCCCAAGCGTGAGCTTGGCCAGCGATGCACTGCCTGCCGGCAGTAAGGGTTGGCTGGTTAAACCGGATGTGGACTCCACCGACGGCGCCCCGATGGCTGTGGACTACAAAGAAGACAGCTCTTGGGTGAGCGTTACAGTGCCGGCGGACCTAACCGACGGCAATCCGGTCAACAAGAACAGCTACTTCTGGTACCGCGGCCACATAACGCTTCCCTCCGAGTGGCGAACTCAGTACGGCACCCGGGATTTGATCTTGAACATGCCGACGTTCGGCACGTCCGGCACCTGGATAATGGCATGGAACGGAGTCCCGGTTGGCGGTGTTATAAACAACGATCCGGTAATGTGCATAGTGCCCAACTCCGTGGTGAACTGGACCGGAGACAACGTGATCGCCATTATGTCCCGGGTTTCGAAGGGGAGCGCCGGCATGGTTAGCGCCGCACCAACTGTAACCATCGGCTACACGGCGGGCGCTATTGCCGGGAAGGTGGTGGACGATACCGGCAAGCCCATATCCTGGGCCAGGGTGCTGGCTTACTCCGAGAACAGCGCATGGGGTCCTATGTCGAAGTTTATGGATTCTAAGGCGGACGGCTCTTACTGCTTGGCTGGGCTTCCCGCCGGCACCTACACAGTGACGGTTATGCCTCGCCAGGACTTCGCCGTGACCCCCAAGTCGGTTCAGGTAACCGTTGTTGACGGTAAGATCATCACGCAGGACTTCACCATTCCTCTCATTCCGACTCTGGATTTGGTGAAGGAGAACGGTTACCAGTGGCTGGCGATATCCTACGGGCCTTATGATCCGGAGCTGTTCGCGCGCGACCACTCTGCTCCCAACGACCCAGAAACGGGCTTCGAGCCTTGGGACTTGGGCAACAAGAACGGTGACTGGAACGCGTTCGACTCTAGAGACCGTATCTACGGTTGGCTCAGGCTGCACTTGAAGCTCCCGCCCGATTGGAAAGAGAAGTTTGGAAAGTACGACTTGCGCTTCTGGTGGTTCAACTGGGATAACAACGAGGTATCCTACTGGAACGGAGAGAAGATTGGCGGTCTGGGCAACTGGCGCGAGGAAACCGGGGTTCCCGGCGGTTGGGTCGGTGGCTTCTACCAGTCTCACCGCGACTACATTGTGCCGAACAGACTGGTGAACTGGGATGGCGATAACGTTATCGCCATGAAGGTG
>JBMFPP010000035.1:0-12083 GCA_049969055.1 Armatimonadota bacterium
GGAGGTCCTGCTTGTCTGCTGTGGAAAGAGGCGAGTTGGCGGCCACGAAGTCGGCGAGGGCGTCTGGGGAGCGTATGGCGTCGCCGGCGGAGGCAAGGTGCTTGTCCATTTCTGTTGAGAGGGAGACCATGCGGGCGAACAGATTTCCGACAAGGCGCCTTGCCGCTTCCACCTCTTCCGGCTGTGATTGCGGAGATGGGGTTTCAATGAGCTCTATTTTGACCGTGATGTACGGCTGTTGCTGAACGGGCTCCAGCAGTCGAATGCGTTGAACTCCTTGCACAAGCATGCGGATGCCGTCGGGAAGCTTCACCATGGCCCGTATGTAGCCAACTGTGCCGACAGGATAGACGTCTTCGAAGAGAGGTTCGGCTACGGCAGTGTTGGCAACGGCAGAAACTGCAACGAAGCGGTTTCCCTTGGCGACGGTATCGCTTACCATGTTGATCAGCCTTTCGGTGATCACATGGACGGGTCGTACCTCGCCCGGGAATACGACGGCATCACGCAGCGGCAGTAACCCCAAAACATTCGGAATGGGCAGGGTTGTGCCGCTTTCTTCTGTATTTGCGGGGTTTGGCGCTGTGGAATTGGGCATAAACCGCAGAAACTCCTTTCGAGCAGGGAAATAGGAAGCCGCTTTTTAGAACAAGCATGGAAACCGGACTTCGCGGCATCCTTTATGGATGCGCTAATCTGGCTTGAAATTCCCAAGAGGTTTATTCGATGGGGATTACGCGAGGGCCTTCCGGCGCTTTTTTCGGTATTACAACGATGAGAAAACCATCTTTATATGTAGCCGAGAGGTTGTCTGCATCGATAGGGACATTGCTTGGCAGGTGGATGACCCTTTCAAAAGGACCATAGAGTATCTCGAGCTGGTAACAGCGCAGTCGGTCCCCTATATCTACGGTTTCCTCATCGCGAGTTCCGGAGACGATGAGAGTGCGATGGTCCGGCGAGAGTGAAACCCTTATTTGATCGGCGCGTGCACCAGATATTTCCATTTTCACCCAAATTCGATCTTTGGTCTCGTAAACATCGACTCTGGGCTGCCAAAAGTTGCTGGTGGCCACGCTGAGCTCTCTTTGTCCGAAGGTTTCGTTGGCGAGCCGCTCAAGCTCTTTTTCCATCTGGCGGATGATTTCTTCGTAGTATCTGAACATGCACCCTCACCCAAGAAGCGGCGTTGTCTGGGGATACCAAAAATAATATCGTTTGCATTATACTCCGAGGCGATTGCGTGGGTCAACACCTTGCCTGCTTTGACCGCAAATTGCGGCAAGACTGCAACGCCTGTTTCAATGGCGCAGTATGCTCGGTTGACACCGTTCATGCGGGTGGACTATAATGTTGCGGCTTTTGGAGAAGGTGGTGGAGAGAG
Source organism: Armatimonadota bacterium (assembly GCA_049969055.1). Taxonomy (GTDB): domain Bacteria; phylum Armatimonadota; class DTGP01; order DTGP01; family JBMFPP01; genus JBMFPP01. The sequence continues at coordinate 1,385 of JBMFPP010000035.1, forward strand.
CGGAAAGCAAAGGGCGCGGAAGTTCGTTGGTCTCTCTTCAGATGCCCGTGCAGTACGTTAAGGGTGTGGGACCGAGCTTGGCTGGCTTGCTGGCGCGGTTGGGCGTGCAGACAGCCGAGGACCTCCTATTTTACTTTCCCCGCGATTACCAGGACAGAAGCCAGATCAAGCCCATAGCGGATTTGAAGCCCGGCGAAGTGGGAACGGTTGTCGCCAGGGTGGTTTCTGCAGAGAATTCCACCGCTCGCACAGGAATAGTGCTTACCAAGGTGGTGGTTGAAGATGAGAGCGGGGAAGCAACTCTCATTTTCTTCGGTCAGAAGTATCTTAGGGATCGGTTTTTGCATCTGCGTGGGCGCGAGATACTGATTCACGGACCCGTTCAGGGCGACTGGTGGAGCGTGCAGTTCAAATCCCCGGATTGGGAAGAGGTGCCGAAGGGAGGCGTTCTTCGAAAGGTTCTGCCGATCTATTCTCTTACAGAGGGGCTGTTTCAGGGGCAGGTGAGGCGCGCAGTTCACAACTGCCTTCAGATGTGTCTGCATCTGGTTCCGGAGCGTCTGCCGAAGGAGATTTTGGTTAAAAGGCGCTTCCCCGGCATACACGAGGCGCTTAAAGCAATTCATGAGCCCGACAGTTTGGAAGAGAAAGAGGCGGCCCGCACCCGGTTGGCATACGAGGAGTTCTTCGTGCTTCAGGTGGCTTTGGCCCAGCGGCGGTATTTCACTGCGCAGGAGCCGGGGATACAGTTTGCGGGTAGTTCCAAAGCGGTTCAGAGTTTCATAAGCTCTCTGCCTTTCGAGCTGACGGGCAGTCAGAAACGTGTGATACAGCAGATTGTTGAGGACATGGAATCGCCGCGCGCCATGAACCGCCTACTGCAAGGGGATGTTGGCTCTGGGAAAACCGTGGTTGCGGCGGCGGCAGTTGTTGGGGCAGTGCACTGCGGATATCAGGCGGCAGTAATGGCTCCCACGGAGATACTGGCCGAACAGCATTACCGGGTGTTTTCCGGTTTGCTTCGGCCGTTCGGGGTGGATGTGGCTTTGCTTGTAAGCGGTTTGCCGGTTTCTGAGCGGGCCAGGGTTTATGAAGGCACTGCTGAGGGTTCGATACCGGTGGTTGTTGGGACGCATGCGCTTATACAGGATGAGCTCAAGTTTGCCAAGCTGGGTTTGGTGATTATAGATGAACAGCACAGATTTGGGGTTGTTCAGCGCGCGGCGCTTCGAGAGAAGGGCGGCAATCCGGATGTTTTGGTGATGACCGCAACCCCTATCCCCAGGACACTTGCTTTGACCGTGTACGGCGACCTGGATGTTTCTATAATAGACGAAATGCCTCCGGGCAGGCGCCCGGTTCGCACCTACTGGAAGCCTTCATCTGAGCGAGAAAAGGTTTACGAGGGTGTTAGGCGTTTGGTTAGTGAAGGTCGGCAGGCGTACATAGTGTGCCCGTTGGTTGAAGAGAGTGAAAAGCTTTCAGCACAGGCGGCTACTGAATTGGCTTCGTATCTTCAGGACTGCGTGTTCCCAGAGTTCAGGGTTGGCTTGCTTCACGGCCAGATGCGTTCTGTGGAGAAGGATGCGGTGATGGATGCTTTCCGCAGGGGTGAGATCCAGATACTGGTGGCCACCACTGTTGTGGAGGTTGGGGTGGATGTTCCCAACGCCTCGGTGATGGTTGTGGAAGGTGCCGAGCGCTTCGGGTTGGCACAGCTCCACCAGTTGAGAGGTCGGGTTGGCAGGGGCGCTCATCAGTCGTACTGCGTTCTGCTCGGCGACCCCAAAACCCCGGAGGGACAGGCCAGGCTTGAGGTTATGGTTTCCACCACCGACGGCTTTAGGATTGCCGAGGAGGATCTACGCCTGCGCGGCCCCGGTGAGTTTTACGGAACCCGGCAGAGCGGACTGCCGGATCTGCGCGTTGCCGACATCGTTAGAGATGTTCGGATTTTGGAACAGGCACGTTCGGATGCACAGGAATTGGTAAACCGAGACCCGAAATTGTTATTGCCGGAACACAAGGCTTTGGCGGAAGCAGTGCGCCGGATGTGTTCCGAAGTAAACCTTGTAACGGTAAGCTGACATGACGATTGCTATTTGTCCTGGAAGTTTTGATCCGGTTACATCCGGACATTTGGATATAATAGAGCGTGCATCCAAGCTTTTTGATCACGTCATAGTGGCTGTAGCTTGGAATATAGACAAAACCCCGTTGTTTTCGGTTGAAGAGCGGAAGGCCATGCTGGAAGAGGCGTGCGCCCAGTTTCCCAATGTTACTGTGGATGTGCTGAACGGGCTTCTTGTGCGCTATGCCAAGGAGAAGGGAGCGAAGGTTATAGTAAAAGGCTTGAGGGCTATTTCGGATTTCGAGAACGAGTTCCAACAGGCATTGATGAATTTTAAGTTGGACCCAGAGTTGGAGACCGTGTTCCTGATGACGCGCCCGGAGCATTCTTTCCTGCGCTCGAGCCTAGTGAAAGAAGTTGCGCGCACCGGCGGATGCATACGCGGATTGGTTCCTCCTTTGGTGGAGGCTCGTCTGCTGGCGAAGCTAAGAGGGGGAGGGTCCGGTGATGGACGTGCCGAAACTCCTTGACAATTTGGAGGCTTTGGTTGAGAACAGCTGGCGCTTCATGAACAAGGCGTGGGGTGTGGATTTGGAGGAGTTCTTCGAGCTGGTGAACAAGATCCGCACATCCCTGCCGGAAGACGTTTGGCGCGCCAGCAGGCTTACGAAGGATTCTCAACGCATTTACGAAGATGCGCGCCACGAAGCTGAGCAAATTGTTGAGCGCGCCACGAAAGAAGCAGAGCGGATTTTGGCGGATGCCAGGGCGCAGGCGGCTAGGATAATCGATGAGCACGAGGTCACCAGGCTGGCGACGGCTCAAGCCAAGGAGATCCGCGAAAAGGCCGAGCGTGATGCCGCCGAACTGAAGCGGGATGCGGACGAGTATGCACTTGGCGTGCTGGAAAAGCTGGAAGCCCAGCTCCGCACTGCATCGCAAACTCTTCAAAGAGAATGGGATCAGCTCTGCAAAGAATCTCTTCACGGTGTGGAAAACCACATTGAAACTGTTGTTCAAATAATACACCGCGGTCGCGAGAAGCTGGGGAAGCGGCTTGAACGCTCCGATCGGACAACCGCGGCAGAGCGTCAGGAATGAGACTATGGACGTAATAAGTAGGTTGATTGAGCGTGCTAAAGCTCTTAATAAACACATTGTTTTTCCAGAAGGCAACGACCCTCGAATTGTGGAAGCCGCTGTGCGTGTTCATAAAGAGGGAATTGCCAAATCGACAATTCTCGGCAGTGCAGACGAGGTGCTGTCTATTGCCGAAGAGCGTGGAATTTCTCTTGGCGATGTTCAGGTTGTGGACCCGAACTGCTCTCCGTTTGCGGATGAGTACACCGAGCTTTTGTATGAACTGCGCCGCGAGAAAGGCATGACCAAGGATGAAGCGGCGAAGTTAGCCAGGTCTAGACTTTACTACGGGGTGTTAATGGTGAAAGCCGGCCATGCCGACGGGGAGGTTTCCGGCGCCACGCATTCGACGGCGGACACGGTTCGCCCCGCGCTTCAGGTGATACGCTGTAAGCCCGGCGTGAAACTGGTGTCCAGCTGTTTTATTATTGCAGTGCCGAACTGCAAATACGGGGAAAACGGCGTGTTCCTTTACGCCGACTGCGGCCTTGTGATAAATCCTACGGCGGACGAATTGGCGGAGATAGCCATTGTCAGCGCCGAAACCGCTGTTGTTCTTCTCGAGTTCCAGCCGCGGATTGCGATGCTTTCCTTTTCCACCAAGGGCAGTGCAAAAGATCCGCTGGTTGATAAGGTGGTGCAGGCCACCGAGTTGGTTCGCTCGCGCCGCCCGGATCTTTTAGTGGATGGAGAGCTTCAGGCAGATGCGGCTTTGGTAGATTGGATTGGTCAGCGGAAGGCGCCCGGAAGCCCTGTGGCCGGAAAGGCGAATGTGTTGATTTTCCCAGATCTTCAGGCGGGCAACATTGCTTACAAGCTTACCGAGAGATTGGCAGGGGCAACCGCCATTGGGCCAATTCTGCAGGGTTTGGCCAAGCCCGTGAATGATTTATCCCGCGGATGCAAGGTCGAGGATATTATTGGTGCGGCGGCTGTGACCGCTGTTCAGGCAAGCGCCGCATCTTAGTGTTTTGGTGGTATTATGAAGATCTTGGTCATTAACTGTGGAAGTTCGTCTCTTAAGTACAGTTTGTTCAATATGGATTCTGAGGAGGCCATTGCCTCCGGGATAGCACAGCGCGTTGGGGTTGTTGGAGCCGAAGAGGGTTTTTTGGACTACTATGTTCAGGGGCAGGAGAAAAAACGCGTTCCAGGGCCGATAAAAGACCACCGCCAGGCGGTGGCAATGATGGCTGATGTGCTTGTGGGCAAGCAGAACGGCGGTGTGATAGAGAATTTGGGAGAGATCTCCGGCATTGGGCACCGCGTTGTTCACGGAGGCGAGAAGTTCTCCGCTCCGGCGCTGATAGACGGCGAGGTAGAGGAAGCGATACGGGAGTGTGCGGAGCTGGCCCCTCTTCACAATCCGCCGAATCTGGCGGGCATAGAAGCCTGTCGGGAGCTGTTTGCGGAACGGGGACTGCCGGTGCCTCCGCAGGTTGCGGTTTTCGATACGGCTTTTCACCAAACGCTTCCGCCGCATGCGTACCGGTATGCACTGCCGGAGCGGCTTTACACAGAGTGGCGGATTCGCCGATATGGGTTTCACGGCACCTCCCACCAGTACGTGGATATGAGGGCCAGGGAGTGGCTGCGCCGTTTGGGCCGCAACGACAGCGAGGCGAGGGTTATTACCTGCCACTTGGGCAACGGCTGCAGTATAAGCGCTGTAAAAGGCGGTAAGTGCTTGGATACCAGCATGGGGATGACGCCGCTTGAGGGCTTGGTGATGGGCACCAGAAGCGGCGATATAGATCCTGCCATTTTTGCGGTGCTTGTGGAGCGCCACGGCATGACAGCCGATGAGGTGGATAATCTTTTGAACAAAAAGAGCGGCCTTTTGGGATTGTCGGGTTTCAGCAGTGATATGCGGGACATAGAGTCTGCAATGCTGAACGGCGATAAGAAAGCCGCTCTTGCGTTCGAAGTGTTCTGTTACAGGGCGAAAAAGTACATAGGGGCGTACGCCGCGGTTCTCGGTGGACTGGATGCTTTGGTCTTTACCGCCGGCATTGGAGAGAACTCGCCGTTGGTGCGCGAGCATGTGTGCAGAGGGTTGGAGTTCCTGGGTGTTCAGATTGATCCGAGGCTCAACGAATCGAAGGAGCGCGGCGAGAGGTCTATAGGATGCCCTGACGCCCCGGTGGTAACATTGGTCATCCCAACCAACGAAGAGTGGATGATCGCCAAGCAAACGGCTGAGCTTTTGGGGTGGGCTAGGTAGCCCGGCCTTTCGCACCAACCTAGCAGACAGTATTAGAAAGCTGTGTTATAATGAAACTGGATATTACGGAATTACTGCGGGTTCCGCTCAGCAATGTAGAATATCTGGTGGATCAACCTTGTCCTGCTGATTTGGGCGTGGAGAGTCGGTCCCCTGTGACCGGGCATCTCGTGTTCAGCAGTACCTCCAACCTGCTGATGATAAGGGGAGAATTCAAGGCCGACCTGGTTCTGGAGTGTGTAAGGTGCCTGGAGCATATGGTGGTTTCTGTGTGCGCCCAGATAGAGGAGGATTTTCGACTGCGCGGCCACCAGATAGTATCAGGGGCGGATCAGTCGGAAGGCGAGGAGCTTGACGAGAATCTGCTGGCGGTTTTTAGAAACGGGGAGCTGGATTTGGATGAGTACATTCGGCAGCACTTACTGCTTGCAATGCCGCTTTTCCCGCTGTGTAAGGAGGACTGCTTGGGTTTGTGTCCGCACTGCGGGAAAAATCTAAACACAGGGAAATGCGACTGCCCCGATGAGGATTATCTCTTCTCTCCGTTTTCCGATTTGGCCCGCAGGCTTCGCGATATGGATTCGCAGTAGGCGCTGTTGCTTTGCTTTCGGGTTTGCATGCAAGGATTTGGAGAACTTTTCAGCAAACACCTGGCAGGCACTTGCAGGCTGTTTTAACGAACACTTTAAGGAGGAGGAAACATAGAAATTGGCTCTACCCAAACGAAAGATATCTAAGTGGCGAAGGGATCAGCGGCGCCACAGCGCTTGGCGCCTGAAGGTGCGTTCGATCATCTCTTGTCCGCGCTGTCATGAACCTAAACTGCTTCATTATGCGTGCCCGTCCTGCGGTTTCTACGGAAACCGAAAAGTGATAGAAGTGGAGCGTCCGCGGGCACAAGCTGGCTGACGCATGCAGATCGTTGTAGCTGTTGATGCCATGGGCGGCGATAAGGCTCCCGATGAAGTGGTGAAGGGAGCGGTTATTGCCGCCAGAGATAGGCGCTACCGCATAGTTCTGGTGGGGGAAGAAAATAAGCTCAAGGAGTGCGCCGCATCGGTGCCGGGGGCCTCGAAGCTGGAGGTTGTACCTGCTCCGGAAGTGATAGATATGGGCGAGGCCCCGGCCGCAGCGGTGCGCCGCAAGCCCAAGTGCTCGATAGTTGTGGCCGCCAACTTGGTGAGAGAGGGTAAGGCCCACGCGTTTGTAAGCGCCGGAAACAGCGGGGCGTGTATGGCGTCTGCCGCAGTTTATCTGGGCTTGCTGGACGGCGTGGAGCGCCCTGCCATTGCGGCAGTACTGCCCACACAGCGCGGAAAATGTGTGCTTGTGGACAGCGGCGCGGTGGTGGACTGCAGTGCGGAGATGCTTCTTCAGTTTGCGGTGATGGGCCAGGCCTATGCACGCGCCGTGTTGAAGATTCCTCACCCCAGGGTTGGCATACTGAACATCGGTGAGGAGGCTTCGAAGGGCAACAACCTAACGAAAGCGGCCGCCGCATTACTGCGTTCTTCTTCCTCCGTGAATTTCTGCGGCAACGTGGAAGGCACCGGTTTGTATCAGGGGCAGGCCGATGTGGTTGTGTGCGACGGCTTTGTTGGGAATATCGTGCTGAAAGCCTCCGAGGGGCTTGCAGAGATGCTTATGTGGTACCTGAAGGAAAGCTTGAAAAAGACTCTGCTGACCCGAATTGGGGCTTTGTGTTTGAGGTCTGCTTGGCAGTCGTTGAAGCCCATTTCGGATTATGCAGAGCACGGCGGTGCCCCTCTGCTTGGCGTGAAGGGGGTTTGCATCATTGCTCACGGGCGGTCCAACGCCAGAGCAATAGCCAACGCGATTCGTGCGGCCGGCGCCGCGGCTTCTGCCAACCTTGTGGAGACGATAAAGAAAGGTTTGGAGGAATCAGGTTTGGCAGATTCTTACCGGGCGGCACCCGCTTCTAATGCGGGTGAGGAATTGAAACCATGAAGCAATGTTCTGAGCTTGCAGGGCTGGAGTCTCAGCCCATAGAGGCTTCGGACGAGGCGTCTCTCGCTTCGAAGGGTTGTTTTTCCACATCTGTTCGGCCGGTTCGCATTGCCGGGCTGGGCGCGTATGTTCCGGAGAAAGTTCTCACGAATGCCGATCTGGAGCGGATGGTGGATACTACGGACGAGTGGATTGTTACGCGGACCGGCATACGCGAGCGCCGCATAGCGGCAGACAACGAGGCCGCATCCGATCTAAGTCTGGCGGCCGCGCGCAGGGCTTTGGAGAAGGCCGGTGTCTCACCGTCTTCGCTGGATATGATAATTGTGGCGACGGTGACCGGCGATATGCCGTTCCCCGCCACGGCATCGATTGTACAGCATGCCCTTGGGGCCGAGCGCGCAGGCGCGTTCGACTTGTCTGCGGGATGCACCGGCTTTATATACGCTTTGGCGGTGGGCTCCTCTATGGTGGGAGTTGGGGCATGCGACACCGTGCTGGTGGTGGGTGTCGATGTGCTGAGCAAGATAACAAACTGGAAAGACCGAAGCACCTGCGTGCTGTTCGGCGATGGTGCGGGCGCGGCTGTTCTCAGGCCCGGCAGTGAAAACAGCCGGTTTTTGGCGTTTGATTTGGGATCGGATGGAAGCGGTGCCGATCTCTTGAGGATACCGGCTGGCGGGAGCCGGAAGCCCATAACGGTGGAGGCTGTGCAGGCCGGCGAGCAGTACATACAGATGTGCGGCTCGGAGGTGTTCAAATTTGCGGTGCGCATTATTGTGCAGGCCACGCAGTCGGTTTTGGCTAAGTGCGGCTTGAAAACCACCGATATAGACGCATTTGTGGCGCACCAGGCCAACATACGCATCATCGAGTCCGCGGTGGCAAGGCTTGGGCTTCCGCCGGAGAAGGTGATCGTAAATGTGGATCGCTACGGCAACACGTCGTCTGCGTCTATTCCCATAGCGCTTGAGGAGGCTGAAAAGGAAGGCAGAATCCGCCCCGGCGATTTGGTGGTTGTGGTTGGTTTCGGTGCCGGGTTGTCTTGGGGTGCCGCGGCGCTGTACTGGTAGCATTATCTTGGTTCGTAAGCTTAGGGTTTGCGGCGGTGAGGGCAGAGGATTGGTGCTGAAGTAGAGATTCTGCTTCTGCGCCTGGTCCCTCCGGAAAATGCAAATCACCGGGAAGCATCGGGGGGGAAGCGTTTGCAAGAAGGGAAAAGCACTACGTTGGGTGGAACGGCGGCGTTTGTTTTCTCCGGTCAGGGGAGCCAAACCCCAGGAATGGGGAGGGAGCTGGCCGAAGCGTTTCCAGCGGCCGCGCGTGTTCTGCAGATGGCCGACGAGGTGCTGGGTTTTCCGCTTTCGCGGCTGTGCTTCGAGGGCCCATCCGAGGAGCTTACACGCACGGAAAATGCTCAGCCGGCCGTTGTTGCAGTGAGTTTGGCGGCTCTTGCGGCTTTCAGAGAGGTGTGCAAGACTGCTCCGGCGTTAGCGGCCGGTCACTCCTTGGGGGAATACAGCGCTTTGGCGGCGGTTGGGGCGCTTACGGCGGACGAGGCCCTTCGGCTTGTGCGCCTGCGCGGTTTGTTTATGGCGGAGGCGGCCTCTTCAGCGCCCGGGACGATGGCCGCGGTCATCGGTTTGCCTGCGGAAGAGGTTGAAAGCTTGTGCGTTGAAGACGGCGGTGTTGTGGTGGCAGCCAACTTCAACACACCTGAGCAGACGGTTATCTCGGGGGAGCCGGAGGCGGTTGCACGTGTGAGCGCGGCGGCCAAGGAGCGCGGCGCGAAGCGTGTGGTGCCGCTTTCCGTAAGCGGGGCGTTCCATTCGCCGCTTATGGCCCCGGCGGCCGAGAAGATGCGCGCGGTGCTTCAAGATGCGGCGGTTGGTGCGCCGTCTGTTCCGGTTGTGCCCAACGCAACCGGAGAGCCTACCTCGGATCCGAATGAGATTAAGAAACTGCTGGCGGCTCAGATAACCTCGCCGGTGCAGTGGGTGAAGTCGGTAAATCGGATGTGGGAGTGCGGGGTAAGGACGTTTGTGGAGTTCGGGCCGGGGCAGGTGCTGAGCGGTATGGTGAAGCGGATTCAACCATCCGCTGTAGCGGTGAGCGTCAGCGATGCAAAGTCTTTGGAGGAAGCTGTATCAGCGCTGGGCGGCTAGGTGCGCTGTTTTTCGGTTTTCCCTTTGGACAAGCCATCACTGTTGTTTCCTCGCTTGGTCTTTTCGCAGGAGGTTTTGCCGTTCAATCAGGCATTTTTTGTTTGGCAAAACCCCTTATTACTAGCCCTCATCCCTAGACTCTTCTCTCCCATGCTGGTTGCCGAGATGTAGAAAATGCGGTCAGTTGGTGAGGCCCGATAGTTGGTACAAATAGGCCGATAAACGGTCAGGTAGGGCCTTTTTAAAGCGCGCTTTTGCTTGACTAAGTTTGCCCCTGTGCTATAATGTTGCCGGTGTTTCGGAAGGGACTTTCGCCCGGCCTAAGGGGCAGGACGAGCGCAAGCTAGGTTGGGCGTGGTGAAATCCGAATCTACAGCGGAGACCGAGTAATGCCTATAATCCTATACGGATTACCATTGCAGTAGGTGGTTTCCGCTGTAAAGCAAAGGAGGGATGTATTAGGGGTTTTGAACTGTTAAAAAACCCTTGCGGCGCACAGCAGTGCCGCCGACTGTTGCAGAAGAGAGCTTTTCCATCCGCCGAAACAACGAAAGAGGCGGAGAAGAGTGCTTCAGTGAGTTTACTCCCATTTACGTTTAGTCTGCCGAAAAGGCAGAGCGACAGGATCAGACGGAAGTCAGATCCGGTTGTGATAAGGAGGAGAAGCACAGTATGAACGAGTTTAGACCTAAAGCCAGAATGCCAAGACTGCGCATGTTTGCATTGGCCGTGGTGCTTGCGGTTCTGGCTGGTGGATTGGTGATCAGCGGCGCGGCGATGGCGCAGGTGAAGATATCTTCCACCTCGCCCGCGCACAACGATCTCAACGTGGACCCAACAGCGCCGATTGTGATCACCTTCGATGGTGACCTGAACCCAGCTCAGGACCTGCTGGGTGGTGTTAACCCCAGGGTGCGGATTGCCCCCGCTACCGGCGAGGGCGGGCAGGCTTTGGGCTTGTCTGCCACAATATCGGGCAACCGTATTACCATCACCCACAGCGTGCCCTTCGAGCAGAGTAAGTTCTATCAGGTCACTGTGGGGCGTATATGGAAAAAAAATGAGACGGTTGACGGCCCCGATCCAACGCCGGTAACTACCTACGGCCCCAAGCTTCAGAACCCGTGGCTG
>JBMFPP010000036.1:0-11839 GCA_049969055.1 Armatimonadota bacterium
AGCTCTTCCGGCAGAGCCCCCGGCACAGACAGGCGCGGCTCTATAAGCTGTTCGAAAATCTCCTGAGTTATAACCACTCCTCCGCCGCCCTTCGGCGCTTCTATGAGGACCTCTCCGGTTATCTGGTCAACAAGAGGAAGTGGATCGCGCAGCTCCTTCAACCCGGCGCCGCCTGGGTCCGGCCTTAACTGCTCCGGTTTAACGGTGTAAAGCGGGCAGGATTCGTTAGAGAAGTTCAACGCTCGGAGAAGAGTGGTTATGGGGAACTTCCTGGTTTGCCCAATTCGAACGGTGATTGCGTCGTTGGCTTCTGTTTCGATCTCCGTCCAGGCGCCCTCGCTTGGGATGACTCGGACCAAGTAGAGCATCCGGCCCGACAGGTCCATATCTTCCTCAAAATAAACGCCCGGAGAGCGTGCAAGTTGGCTAACCACAACGCGCTCAACGCCGTTAATAATGAAGGTACCCCTCTCCGTCATAAGCGGGAGCGCGCCAAGATAAACTTCCGATTCCAAGACTTCTTGGTTTGGGATGTGCAGGCGCACCAGCACCTTTATCGGCGCCTCGTAAGTCATTTCGCGCTGGCGGCACTCCTCCTGAGAGTACTTTGGCTCCTCCAGGTGGTAGTCCACCAGCTCCATCTTTAGGGTGCCGGTAAAATCTTCTATGGGCGAAAAGTTCCTGAAAAGCTCGCGGATGCCCTCCTCCAGGAACCACCGGAAGGAGTTCATCTGCACTTCAATAAGATTGGGAATATCTTTCACTTCCTCAATCAGAGTTTCGGGCGCTATTTGGCGTATGCCCTGCTCTAACCTCATCGGGTTTGGACCTCCTCTGGATCGGAACAAAAGGCAAACTTAAAGCTCGTTACACGCGCTGAACTAAGAAACCGCGGCGTTGTTAACATCGGCTGTGGCTTTTAGATGCACGAAAGATTATTTTACCTGCCATTATGGGTTTTGTCAACCTGCTTGCGCAAAAATCCGGAATGCGCATCGGTGTGGACAAACGGCTCTTCGCAACTGCCATGCGGAGGCAGTGCCAAAAGCGTTTGCAGTCGAGGAAAGCAGTTTCGCGCGTTGGAGTCGGATAACTGCAACACCTCCTCCACAGAAACTCCGCGCAGTTCCGCCAGTTTGCGCGCAGTGTAGATTATATGTGCCGGCTCGCACCTTTTCCCGCGAACTGGCTGTGGCGCCATGTACGGGCAGTCGGTTTCCAGCATTAAACGTTCGGCCGGCACCGACGCCAGTGCATCGCAAATGGTTTTGGATTTGGGAAAGGTTATCACACCGGAAACGCCCAAATAAAATCCCATTTCCACCACGCGGTGTGCATCATCCACTCCGCCGGTGAAACAGTGGACCACTCCCCCAACTGCAGATGCCTCTTCCTCTTTCATGATAGAGCAAAGATCATCAAAAGCCTCGCGGCAGTGTATCACAAGAGGAAGGTTAAGCTGCTTAGCCAGTCGAATATGTATGCGAAATGCCTCACACTGAGAATTTCGCGAAGAAAAACCATAATGATAGTCGAGGCCGGTTTCTCCGATTGCCACAACCCGCGGCGCAGAAGCCAGTTCTTTCAACCGGTCTGCAGCTGCCGCTTCGAAAGCCTGCGCATCATGAGGATGGACACCAACTGCCGCGGCATCCCCATAGCGGAATGCCAATGCCAACGCTGAGAAACTGGACGGCAGGTCGTATCCTACCACCAACAGCAAGTTAACTCCCGCCTGATGTGCGCGAGCGCGGACCTCATCGGAGTCCGCGCTGAAGCGAGGATCATTCAGATGCGTATGAGTATCAATCACCAGGTTTCCCCGGAAATTAACTCCCTCAAAAACCTGTGCTCGCTAAATGAGTTTTAAATCTAACCTTTTACCTAACCCCCTCTTCTCTTTCTTTCTGCAAAGTTCGCACAATGCTTTCGGCAATCTCCTCGGAAGAAACATTATAAGTGCCGTTTTGTATCCGCGCGCGAATCTCCTCAACCAATTCCCGACGCGTGTCACAAGCAATCTTGGCTTTAACCTTAGCCAAGAGATCCAATTCAGTTTTGGCCGCTGTTGCCTTTTTGCTGGATGTTCTGGTTCTTCCGACGGCGCTTTTATTCATGTGAAACCTTTCATTCCTGTCCGACTTCACTCAGCCGCGCGATGCTAACCAATCCGATACCGTGCGGCAAAGCGAACATCGAACATGTGTCTCTCTTTGATTATCGGAAGAACTCTGGCCGATCTTTATTATAGCACACCTTACCTAACTTTAGTACCTGGAGGAACAGTGTCATCCGTGGTAATAAGCACAATTTTTTCATCTTCTACGGCGGCAAGTATCATTCCTTCCGAAGTAATCCCGCGGATTTTAGTGGGAGTCAGATTGCACACCAGAACTGCGGTCTTTCCCACCAACTCCTCCGGTTTGTAATACTCGGCAATTCCGGCAACAACCGTTCTCGTCTCATGACCTATATCCACCACTAATTTCAACAGCTTGGTTGTGCCGGGCACGCGCTCCGCCTGCTGAATTCTGGCAGTGCGCAGATCCAGCTTTTGGAACTCTTCAATAGAGATTAAATTCACCTCGGTATCCTTTTCTTTCTTATCCCCTTCGCGCACTCTATTCAAACCTAGCGGCAGTGTTTTGGCCTCTATTCTGGGGAAAATGGGCGCCGACGGTTGAGTGGCAGTGCCAGGGCGCAGACCGCCCCACTCAACAGCCTGATCCCAATTCTGGGCGTTCGGCGCGTGAGGGATGCCGAGCTGTTTGTATATCTCCCCAGCTACATAAGGCATAAACGGCCACAGCAGTGCCGCGGCGATGCGCACAGATTCCAGCGCGGCATACACAGCACTGCCGGCCTCCTCCACACGCCCCTCGTTGTACAGACGCCAAGGAGCTTGGTCGTTGAAGTACCGGTTAGCCGCAGAAAGAAGCCCCCAAACAGCCTGCAAAGCCGCGCTGTAAGCAAGTGAATTAAGAGCTTCTGCCGCGGCGGAGGCGGCTTCTTTTGCTACATCGGCCAGGGGGCTGGGTCCAACCGGCCGTGGAACAATGCGCTGGAAATAACGCTCCGCCAAAGCAAGAGCCCTGTTCAGCAAGTTGCCCAAATCGTTTGCCAAGTCCGAATTGAAGCGCGAAACCAACCCTGCGGAGGAGAAATCCCCATCTTGGCCGAAGGGCACCTCGCGCATTAGGTAATAGCGCAAAGCATCCACGGCAACATCCACCTGACAGCCGGACGCATTGGCCAAGGCGCTGGCAACATCCATAGGCCGATAAGCATTGCCCCGGGATTTCGACATCTTCTCGCCTTCAACCGTCCAGAAGCCGTGCGCAATTATGCACCTCGGCAGTGGAACGCCCAGCGCCATAAGCATGCACGGCCACAAGGTGGAGTGGAATCTGACGAAGATATCCTTGGCCATGAAATGGATATCGGCGGGCCAAAGCCGCTGGTAAAGTTCTCCCTCATCGGGCCAGCCGGTTGCGCTTATGTAGTTGATCAGCGCATCGAACCAAACGTAAACGACCTGAGTTGGCTCATCCGGCACCGGAATGCCCCATCCAGAGCCGATACGGCTTATGCACGTATCCCTAAGCCCCTGCTTTATGAACGAAACAACCTCGTTGCGCCGAAAGTCCGGCTGGAGAAAATCCGGGTTCTCTTCTATGTATTTCAGAAGCTTGTCAGCATAAGCAGAAAGGCGGAAGAAATACGTTTCCTCCTGCATACGGCGCACAGGGCGGCGGCATTCGACGTTCGGACAAAGCCCATCCGGAACTTCGGCCTCGCGCCAGTAGGTTTCGCAAGCCACGCAGTACCAGCCCTCGTAAAGCCCTTTGTAAATGTCGCCCTTGCTTCGAAGGCGGCGCCAAAACTCCTGGACGGCTCGGACGTGGCGCTCTTCGGTGGTGCGGATGAAATCGCTGTACTCTATGTGCAAATCCCGCCAGGCCTGCTTAAAAGCCGGAACTATGCTGTCCACGAACTCGATCGGTGTTTTGCCTTGTTCTCGGGCGGCCTCCATAACCTTCGTGCCGTTTTCGTCAGTTCCGGTTAAAAAATAGGCGGGTCTGCCCTTGAACTTCATAAACCGCGTTATTACATCGGCGGCAATCGTCGTGTACGAGGTGCCGATGTGCGGCACGTCGTTAACGTAGTATATTGGAGTGGTAACGTAAAAAGCTTTTTCCATGGTTAGCGGCAAGTTGCACAGCTACCTCCGGCGCATCCACTGCACTTCGATGAGCTGGACGAGCCGGCTTCACCAGACGACTTCGATGAAGAGAAGAAAGTAGAGAACAGTTTTGTTACATCCGTTGCAGAGCACCTTGGGCAAGATACACCGCTGGTGTTTGACATACTGCAAAGCGCTTCAAAACGCTCATCGCACTTGGTGCATCGGAATTCGTAAACAGGCATCGGTGTTCACCTCTTAGGGCGGCCAAGAGATTTCTCCGTTTTCTTCTAATTCCTCAGAGTTCTCGTCAAAAGAGGATTCTTCTGCCTCGGCTTCCAGCAAGAAGCTTTGACGCTCAACCAATTGCTGTTGGTTTTGGCAAAACGATTTGTTTGTCGAAACTTCCCGCTCAGTTGTTTGTTCGCCGCTCGGCTTAGATTGAGTGTAGTATTCATGCTCAAAGCGCAAACAGCACATAAGCTTCGAGCAAACCCCCGAGAACTTAGATGGGTTCAGAAAAAGGCTTTGCTCCTTAGCCATTTTCATAGAAACCGGTTCGAAGCTGGTGAGAAATCGCGCACAGCACAACTGCAAACCGCACGGCCCCAAACCGTTGTAGAACCTGGCCGCGTCTCTAACACCGATTTGGTGGAAAAGAATTTTGGTGTGCAGTGCCGCCGCAACATCCTTCACCAGCTCCCTGAAGTCAACACGGCCGTCGGCAGTAAAGTAGAAGGTCACTCTGCTGCCGTCGAAAGCATAAGAAACGTCCACAAGCTTCATCGGAAGCCCGCGAGCAGCAATCTTCTGCTGGCATACCTCTCTGGCATACTGCTCACGTGCCCTGTTCTCCTCTACCATACGGCGGTCTTCCTCGTTGGCGATGCGAAGCACAGGCTTAAGCGGCGCCGCAAGCTCTTCCTCGGGAACATCCCGCGGAGACCAAACCACATAGCCGAGCTCGGGGCCCTTCACAGTTTCGGCCACAACCAAATCACCGCGTTTAATGGGCAGACCAGCGGGGTCGAAATAATATATCTTGGGACCGCTTTTGAACCTTATGCCGACCACAACCGCCATCTCGGAAGCCCAAACCCCAAACAAAAACCTGTTCCGATTGTATTCTACCACAGAGGTTCAGATAGTACAAATTTGCGGTGGGAAAGCATCCGCCGGTCTTCACCTCCTGCCTCCTCCCAGTTTCGGAGAAAGGAAGCGCACCCTGTTCTCCCCGCAGTTGGAAAAGAAGGATGAGGGCAAGCATCTGGCCGAAAGGTATTTATTCAGAGATATCTCGCATCTTCGTGGAGCAACAGGTTCAGCGGGTTAGCCACCGCAAAATATCTTCATCTGAAGGCGAAGATTCATCAACGCGCAGATGTCGGCGCACCCCCGCTGTTTGGTATACCGACTCCGCCCATTTTGTTTGGAAGCGGCCTTGGGTATTATAAAGCATCAATCTGGCAGGCGCGCAGAGGGAAGCGGCAAACCTCACGTCGCCAACACGCCTCAGGCCCGGCACGAACAGTTCACCTAGGAACGACTCATCTTTGGACGTATCCAGCCCGCATGCATCAACCGCCACAGCGCTCGCCGACGAAGCAAGCCCCGCCGCCAAAAGACACCAAATGCCGGCGGTGCCTCTGCCCCACACTGCGATTTTGG
This sequence comes from Armatimonadota bacterium, assembly GCA_049969055.1. GTDB lineage: Bacteria > Armatimonadota > DTGP01 > DTGP01 > JBMFPP01 > JBMFPP01. The sequence goes on from JBMFPP010000036.1 coordinate 5,852, forward strand.
CTTTGGGGAACCGCCCTTTCATATACGCTAAAGCCGTAAGCACATCCTGAACGCGCTCGGCGGTGTCTGTGCGGTTGAACGTTGTGAAGAACCTAAACTCTTTGCGTCCCTGCCAGTTTGCCGGGCGTGCCTCTCCAATAAGGAACGGATCGATCGAGAGCACTGCACAGCCGCACCGCAGAAGCAATGTTACCAGAGGGCTCGGCGCGCTGAGCCGGCTTCCACAAACTGCGGCCGCTCCGTTTGAATCCACCACCAAAACAACTTTCGCCGGGATTGTACGGGTATTTGGGCGGTAAAGCACACCGGGAATGCGGTCTCCAACCGAGGTCCTCCAGATAACAAGCCTGCTGGCCGTGAAGCGCTCCGAACGGCGTGTTTCAACGGTGGTGCTTTTCACATCCTCTGGTTTGGGGATTTTGACGCACAGGCAGTGGCGCAGGCCGCCGCGCAGAGTTTGGCGGAAGCGCGGCAGGTCTCTGCGTGTGCGCGGCATCAATGCCTCCAGATTTGAAGCGGCTGTGCGGATAAGGTACTCAACCACGGAATTGGCATCAGGAGTTCCATCCGGCAGTTTTCCATTGGGGAAGACGCGCACCGCTTCCGGCGGCTCCGCGGTGTACGGCTCTTCTTTGGGTGCCCAATCCCGGGGTTTGCCGAGCAGATGCCTGCCAAACCAGGCGTAAACCGCTTCGCGCGATTGTCTGTTGTAGTTGTGCGGCGCATCGATCTGCACCTGGTGCACATTGTCCTCGGCTTTGTAAAGCGCGTAAATTGAGCGCACAGCCGGGTATTCCACCGTTGGAGTGTTTGCCGTCCAATCCCCAGTGGCAGAAACCATCAGCAGAGGCCTTGGAGCCATAAGGGCGGCGATTTCAACGTTGAACGTATCAACGCGCAGTCCCGGGGCGTTTTCGCAGAGACAGCCGCCTTGGTAGTGGGCCGAAATCATATTGACGGGAGCGCCAACCTTAACGCGCTTATCTACCGCACAAAGCAGGAACGTCTGCGTCCCGCCGCCAGACGCCCCCGTACAGCCTATGCGCGACGGATCCACGTCCGGCAGAGAGCTAACAAAGTCCACCGCCCGTATGCTGTTGAGGAGCTGAAGCCCCAAGAGGGTAATTCCCCAAAGCTGTTCCCGCTTGCCGTCAAAAGTATGGGGTATCTGCAGGCTGTCGTTGTAACCCACCATGTCGTAGGCAAAAACAACGAACCCCTGGCGAGCGAGGTTTATACACCTAGCTGGTATGGACCCCAGCTCGCTGTCTTCCAGACGACCGTGCTGCCAGTGGCCGTGCGGCGAGAGAACCGCCGGACGGAGCCCCGGCATTCCCGACGGGCGGTAAAGGTTGCCCGTGCAGTAAAATCCGGGTATGCTTTCGAAGTAAACTTTCTCGATCGTGTAGCCCGGTCGCTCGATTTTCCCGAAAATGCGCGGACGCAGGGGTGTCTTCGGCAACTGCGGCCACAGGCCGGCAGAAAAGAGGATCTGACGGCGCAGTTCCTCAGCGCGCGCCTCCCACTCGGCCCTGCTGGAGTATTTTGGGAATTCGAAGCGCGTTTCCGTTTCGCGAATTTGCACAAGGCGCTTATCGATGGTTGGAGGTGCATCGAAAGCGCTTACCGGCCTTGCGGTTACTGCGCCAGCGCATACCATGAGCGTCGCGGCCAAATACATATCGCTCTCCTCAAAAATGGATTTCCCCGCTCTTTGCTTGGGCAATGTTTTTTCTGAGACTCTATTCACCGCCTGGGTGCACAAAACCTAGCACAAGCCTGTAGGCAGCTTAACACTGCTCAACCCGCGAACGTCTCAACCAGGTTAAAAAGGCATTGAGGTGAGCACATCGAATTTTGAAGCGGTTGGCGATTCTGCTGTCTTGGAGGAACGCCTGTGAGGGTTGTAGGTTTTGCCGGAAGCGGCCGCAAAGACGGAAACTCTTCCACCCTACTGCGTGAGTTTCTGCGCGGCGCCTCTGACGCCGGAGCAGAAACCGAGCTGGTGTTTTTGTGCGACCTCAATTACAAGGGATGCCTCGGCTGTTTGACCTGCATGAACACCGGAGAGTGCTGTCAGGAAGACGACGTAACCCCTCTGTACAAGAAGCTGAAAGAAGCCGACGTATGGGCCTTTGCCTCGCCGATCTATTTCGACGGCGTTTCAGGGCTTATGAAAAGCTTCTTCGACAGGCTCTACCCTTTCACTCATCAGGTGGGCAAGCTCGACGGACGCAGGTCCGGGGTCTTTATTGTTACCTACGAGGATAAACCCAGGGACGACTACGCAGACGCAGCCCGCCGGTTAACGAACTATTTGGGTTGGATGGGTAACTTCACCACTGAGGTTCTCTCCGCCGGAAGCCTTGGGCCGGCGGGAGCAGTTGCCGGGAGGCCGGATCTGCTTGAAAACGCGTACCAGCTCGGCCGGCGTATGGTGGATTTACTGCGCTGAAGGGGTGGGTTGGCCTTTTTTGGTGCTGTGAAGATCTTCGAAGCAGTGGGAATGCGGCGGTTTGCAACTGCTTTGGTGGTTTCTGCGGTTTTGTGCGCGGCCCCAGGGCACGGCGAAAACCGTTTGTCGTCCAGCAAGCTAAGCGTGCATTTCATCGCCGGCTACACCCCCGGCGGACAGCAGATTGTTCGCGCCGGCCCCAGGTTGATAAAAGTGCTAGACCTCGGGGACGATATGCGCCGCGCCGTGCGCGAATACAAAAAGCTGTATCCGAACGGAGTTGTGGTACTGCGCATCTACACGCCGATGCGCTACTCCAAACGCGATCTGCCGGAAGAACGAGCGCTTCACTTTTGGGAAAACGTGCTGTGGCCGCCCCTTTCGCGCCTCCCGGAGGCCGAGCGCCGGCTGATCGATTATCTGGAGGGACCAAACGAGGGCGATACCACACCAACTTGGGAAAGTCTGGAAGATGCGCGCTGGTTTGCCCGCTTCTGGACTGCTCTTGCCCCGCTTATACGCAGGCACGGGTTCCGTCCGTGCGTCGGCAGCATCGCTGTGGGCAATCCGGGCGGTTCTCCGGAGGAGGTTGAGGCCAAGATCGCGGCGTTTGCGCCGGCGCTGAGGGTGGCCAAGCAGTTGGGTGGTGCATGGAGCTACCATGCTTATACAATTCGCTACACCACCGATGCAGAAGTGGAGATTTGGTACTCTCTGCGGTACCGCAAACTGCACGAGATTTTGAGGCGCAGGTTTCCGGACTTGGCCAATATGCCCGTAATTCTAACAGAGGGCGGCGTGGATGAGAGCGGGAATCCAACTCTTTCCGGATGGCGGGCGCGCAGCACCGCGGAGCGCTACAAGCAGTGGCTCGAGTGGTTCGATTCTGAAATACGGAAGGACCCTTATGTTTTGGGAGTAACCCTATTCCAGATCGGAGACCCGCATGGGTGGCCTTCTTTCGACCTAGAGCCAATGGCGCCGTGGCTGGCACAGCACTTGATGCGCCTGCGGTGAAAACGGAGGAGTTTTTCAAAAACCGCAGAAGCAGAAGCTGAACCCACATCATCAGTGAGGTACAGCCAAGATGTTGAAAACAAAACTGCTTTGCGGAGCAGCACTTATAGGAATTCTCGCTTTGGCCTGCGTTGTGGCAGCTCAGCAGCCGCGCCCCAGAAGGCCGGAGTTTCAACCCAGACCGCCGGTTCCATCTCCGCCCGGAACGACGACACCCACAACCACCGCTCCGGGCACTGCCACCGGCACCACAACCGGCCGCGGCTTTGTGCCTGAGGGGATCGACCTCGTTGCGGGCGTACTGCTGGACCGCACAGCGGAGCTCACCGCCGACCTGGCCGATATCACCGGGGCGGTTGTGGACCCAACATCCGGCAGGTTTATCCTGATCGGCAAGCAGGGCGAGAGCCAAACCAAATTCCATCCAGAGGACTTGGTGGTGGCCCTGAGGGCCGTGCTTTCCGGCCGCGCACCCGGTGTCAGCATCGAGGATCCTGTCGTGGACGGAATGATGACCGTGCGGTATCTTGGCGGCACCGAGGGCACACGCTTCGGATTGGTTATGTTCGAAGCCGACCGCCTGCTGAAGAGCCTGGCCATGGGGAGGGACAACATCACCGGCGCGCCGTTGAGACCGCGCGTCCCCGGTTTCCGAAGCGAGCTGGAGCTTCTGCAGACGTTCGGCGGGACAAGGCGCCCAGGTGCATGGCACAGATATTGGTTCCGACCGGCTCAGGTGATTGTGTCCCTGTCTCCGGATAGGGCAACTGTGCAGTTTGAAAAAGTGGAGATGGCGGTGCTAACCGAATATGTTCCGCCGCTTGCCCCCGGAGAATCTGAGCCTGCGGCCGAGGCATTTGCACGCCACTTTACCGAGTATTACGATGAATATGCCAAGGTGTATCCGGTGCTCGCCGAGCTGAAACAGCTTGCCAAACTCGTGGCTTTGGTGAACTGGCTGGTTGAACAGCGCATCCCCATCAACGCACGAAGGGCGTTCGAAGTTTCTCTGCCCAGGGTGGACACGCCCGAGAAAACCCCCATGGGCTTCGCAGAAATTACAGAAAAGGTTCCAGAAGGCTGGATGAAACACCAGATGCGGGGCGGTGTTGATTTGGCTCTGAGGCGCACCTCAATATCTCCTGACAAACCTCGGAACTGGTTTGCCGGAGTATCCCAAGACACGGGCGAGCTTCGAAGTGCGGTGCTAAGCGCATCAAAAGGGCGGCAGAAATGGAATGTGGCCTTAGGAGGCGGTGAATACACCGCCGTGGTACTTGCTCAAGCCCCGAAGCCGGCTTTCAGTAAACAGCCGGTGAAGCCAAACTCAAAAGCCGCCTCCGGCCCGCGAAGCAAGAAATAACCAGTAACAAATTCTATTTGGACCGAGGCAGAAGCTCGACGCGTTTAGCCCAGAGCCGCACGTTTACAGCGCTTTTGAGGTTGGGACTATGGCTTTTCAGCGCTGGAAGGCTGTTTCCTAACCTGCTCCTCCATCCATTTGCTGATGTGTTCGCGCTTGAATCTCCAGTGCCGCCCCACCTTGAAACCCGGCAACTGTCCCTGTTGGGTAAGCCTGTAAACGGTCTGCGGATTCAACCGGAGATAGTTTGCCACTTCAACAATTGTCCAGATGTCGTCACTCACTTCCAATTTGCTCTCCTCCTCGGCCTGGTACACACCTTAAGCAACTAAGAGCAAACCACGGCAGGCGTTAAGCAAGTTCGGCTCTGTCCAAAGCGCAGAACAGCTGCCAAGCCTGTCTCAGTTGGATTATATGCTCCTGCAAGCAAGCGGTCAAGGGCTAACCCTGCGAACAGCTGCGCGCCGTGTCTCACTTTTTGTGCCGGCACAGCAATCCTGTCTTGGGTGCTGTCGCTCCCCGGACGGGGGGAAGTCCCCTCGCATCCTTCCTCGGTATCCATCGGTTCCCCCGCTGGAACCTTTGAAAAGCCCCCATTGCCGCTGGCCAACTTGACCGCGCTTTCGTGCTATGACTATAATTGGGCAGGCAGATTTCAATCTTGATACTTTCTCCGTGCGTTCCCAGGGTTGTAAAAACTTTAGCCTTTTTCCATTTTTCAGAGGCAGGGGCTTTTGAACCATGAAGTCGGAATCAGTGGATTACAGTAGTACTCTTAATTTGCCGAAAACGGATTTCCCGATGAAGGCCAATCTGGCCCAGCGCGAGCCGGAAATCCAAAAGTTCTGGGCCGATCTGGAGTTGTACCGCAGACTTTTGGAGAAACCGGCGCCCAAAGGAGTTTTCATCCTCCACGACGGACCGCCGTACTCCAACGGAGATATACATATCGGCACCGCCCTACAAAACAAGGTCCCCAAGGACATTATCGTGCGCTACCGCTCGATGTGCGGCTACCGCGCGCCCTACGTACCCGGGTGGGACAACCACGGAATGCCGATAGAGAACAACGTCACCAAAGAGTTTCAGAAGGCCAAAAAGACGCCCACCAAACTGGAACTGCGCCGGCGCTGCCGCGAATATGCCGCCCATT
>JBMFPP010000037.1:0-11811 GCA_049969055.1 Armatimonadota bacterium
GTGGGGGTAGCGGTTGCGAAAGCTCCTTACTGTTTCCACTGAATACGATGGTGTTGTTCTATCCAGCTCATCCCGGCTCACTCTGAAAGCCGGGTTGTCTGCCGTGGCAAGTATGAGCATGGCGTATCTATCCTCCGCGTTGGCTACAGCCGGCTCTCGGTGGACGGGCTGTTTGTTCGGCACGAAGAAAACAGCGTCAAGCTGCATCTGCTCGCGGGCTTCTTCGGCTATCCGAAGGTGCGCAATGTGAGGCGGATCGAAAGTTCCTCCGAGAATACCGATGCGGCGCATGGCCTCTATTACTGCCTAATCTGTCCTTCACCCCAAACCACAAACTTGGTGGACGTAAGGGCTTCCAGGCCCATAGGTCCGCGCGCGTGCAGTTTCTGCGTGCTTATGCCGACCTCGGCTCCCATGCCGAATTCAAAGCCGTCTGTAAACCGGGTCGAAGCATTCACGTACACAGCGGCGGCATCAACCTGTTCTGTGAACCGCTTTGCCGCAAAATAATCCGAGGTAACAATAGCTTCGGAATGCTTACTTCCGTACTTGTTTATATGAGCAATTGCATCCTCGAGCGAATCCACAACTCGAACAGCGAGGATCAGGGCTAGGTATTCGGTATACCAGTCTTCTTCTGTTGCTTCTTTTGCCCACGGAACGATCTGCCGGGTGCGCGGACAGCCGCGCAGTTCTACGCCGGCCTTCCTGTACCTTTCGGCCATGCTTGGAAGGAACTTCTCGGCCACATCGCGGTGGACCAGGAGCGTTTCCATGGCGTTGCATACACTGCACCGCTGTACTTTGGCGTTGAAAGCGATTTCTTCCGCCATACGCAGGTCTGCGGAAGCATCCACGTACGTATGGCAGTTGCCGACTCCGGTTTCGATGACCGGCACTGTAGCTGTTTCGATAACCGTGCGTATAAGGTTGGCTCCGCCTCTGGGCACCAAAACATCGATGATGCCGTTCAGGCGCATCATTGCCTGGGCTTCGGCCCTGTCTGTACTGCGGATGAGCTGGATGGCGTCCTCGGGAACACCGGACTCCGCCGCGGCTCTGCGCAGAATGTCCACCAGCGCTAGATTGGAGTTGATAGCTTCACTGCCGCCGCGCAGGACGGTGGCGTTTCCGGATTTCAGGCACAAGCCCACTACATCCACCGTTACGTTCGGCCGCGCTTCGTAGATGCATCCAACAACCCCAAGCGGCACCCTAACTTTCTGCACAACCAAACCGTTCGGCCTGGTCCAGCCGGAAACAATGCTGCCCACGGGGTCCGGCAGGGCGGCTACCTGGCGAAGTCCCTCCGCCATGGCCTCTATGCGCTTTTGGTTGAGGCTGAGCCTGTCTATTAGCGCCTCAGAAAGGCCGCGCTCCCGTCCTGCTTCCACGTCTTTCGCGTTTGCCTCTAAAACGGCCTGTTGATTGTTCAAAAGAGCATCGGCCATTCGGTACAAGGCTGTGTCTTTGACGGCTGTGGACAATGTGGCAAGCACCGAAGCAGCTTCCCGCGCCTTCAAGGCTTTTTCTTTGGCTTCTGAAGTCAGTTTCTCTTCCAAGTTTTTCTTCCCCCGGGATTGATGTTCTCCAAAGATTTAACGCTTATTGCTCTCGAATGTCATAGCCGGTTTAAGCGTTAGACTGTGGCGGCTCACAATCATGTTATCTCTGTGGACCACCTCGTCAAAATCTTTGCGCCCAAGTGTTTTTGCAATCTCTCTGGTGTGACGGCCTTTGATCAGTTCCACTTCTTTGGAGGAATAATTGGACAGGCCGCGGGCGAACTCCTCTCCGCCCGGTAGGCTGAGGCATACCAGGTCTCCGGCTTCAAAATCCCCCTCGGTGCCGACCACTCCGGAGGGCAGGAGGCTTTTGCCCTCTCCCACTATGCGCTCCATGGCACCCTGGTTGACGTATATAATTCCCCGTACCGGCAAATTGAAGGCCAGCCAGTGTTTTCGGCTGGATAAGCGATTGTGGGATGGTATTTTGGTTCCCACATGAAGCCCGCGCACTGCGTCTACCACCACTTCTGGCCTGCGCCCGTTTGCTATTACCACATCCACGCCGGCGATGGCGGCAATGTGTGCGGCCTCTAGTTTGGTTTTCATTCCCCCTGTTCCGGTGGGACCGTTGGTGTCGCCGGCGAGCGCGGTTGTTTCCGGGGTTATCTCGTGGATGAAAGGCACGACGCGTCCTTCGGCGTCCAGGAATCCATCCACATCCGAGAGTATCAGGAGCATGTCTGCGCTTACTGCGGCGGCCACCTGTGCGGCGAGGGTATCGTTATCACCGATTCGTATTTCATCCACGGCCACGGTATCATTTTCGTTTATTATGGGAACGGCGCGCAGTTTTAAAAGTGCTGAGAAGGTATTCCTTGCTTTTAGGAACCGCACGCGTTCCTGAAAATCATCCCTTGTTAGGAGTATTTGAGCCACAACTACCTGATGCTTTTGGAACGCTTCTGCGTAGGCCTGCATCAAGAGGCCCTGGCCCACGGCCGCCGCCGCCTGCTTCAGCGGCATGGTGCGCGGTCGGCCGGGGGGCAGGCCCAGGCGGTGCACTCCGGCGGCAATGGCGCCGGACGTGACTAGGATTGCCTCCCATCCCTGGCGTCTTATGCGGCTTACCTGCTCGGCCAGGTCGGATATGTAGTCAAAGTCCAAGCCGCCTTCGCTTCGTGTGAGGGTGCTACTGCCGATCTTGATTACGATCCTTCCCCCGCGCTTCACGGTTCCTCCACAAAGTTGAACTCAATGTTGGCAATGCGCACAGTATCTCCGTGCTGTGCGCCGGCGTCTCGAAGTGCTTTCAGAACCCCCATTCTTTCCAAGCGCCTATGCAGCCATCTTACGGCGTCATCGCTTTCGAGGTCCGTCATGCTCACCATACGTTCTACGCTGGGGCCGCGGACCACGAAAGCACCGTCATCCTCACGTTCAACATTCCACCCAAGCTCGCGCTCCACCTTTATCACGGTAGGGGCTTCCGGTGATATTTGAACCGGCGGCGGGCCCAATTCCTCCAGCATGTCGGCGACGCGGTATATAAGCGCGTCCACGCCTTCTCCAGTTACAGCGCTTATGGGAAACACTTCCAGTCCCCGTTCTTCAAGCGCAAGCTTAACCGGATCGGCCACCTCCCGGGCTCCGGGTACATCTATTTTGTTGAGGGCAACAACCTGCGGCAGAAGGGCTAAGTGCTGGCCGTAGGCTTCCAGTTCGGCGTTCACCACTTCGAAATCGCGAAGGGGGTCTCGTCCTGTTGTGCCGGAAACGTCCAGCATATGCACCAGCATACGGGTCCGTTCGATGTGGCGTAGGAACCGATGGCCCAATCCTGCACCTTCGTGTGCCCCCTCAATGAGGCCGGGTATATCGGCCATGACGAACGAGCGCTCTTCGGATACGCGCACAACCCCGAGGTTTGGGACCAGCGTTGTGAAGGGGTAGTCCGCAATCTTCGGCTTGGTGGCCGAAACCCTCGATATAAGTGTGGACTTTCCGACGTTTGGAAAACCCACTATGCCTACATCGGCCAGCAGTTTCAGCTCCAGGCGCAGGACCTTAGATTCGCCGGGTTCGCCCTTTTCTGCTATACGCGGCGTTTGCCTGGTTGATGTTGCAAAGTGAGCGTTGCCGAAGCCGCCGCGTCCGCCCCGTGCTGCTATAAATCTGTAACCGGGGACCGACATATCGGCGAGCGGCACATTGCTTCCCTCTTCGTATACCACCGTGCCCACCGGCACCCTAAGCACAAGGTCCTCGCCGTCTTTGCCGTGTTTGTTGTTGCCCTGTCCGTGTCCTCCGGATGGTGCGCGGTAAACGCTTTTGTACCGGAAGTCCACGAGTGTAGTGAGCGATGGGTCGGCTACCAAGATTACGTGGCCGCCGCGTCCGCCGTCGCCGCCGTCGGGTCCGCCGCGCGGCACGTGTTTTTCCCTTCGGAAGCTGACCACTCCGTTGCCGCCGCGTCCGCCGTGCACTTCTATGCGGGCTTCATCAACAAACATGCTGTGAAAAATGGAAAAGGCCCCACACGGGGCCTTCATGTCTAGAAACCGTTCGCCGGTTCGGTTGAATCTTGCTAGTTTCTCGAAGCTTTCCGGCGCATTTGGCCCCGCGCTAAGAGGCCACCTCCACTGGGATTACGCTTACGAAGTTGCGGCCTTTGCTCTTTTTGAACTCAACCCGGCCGTCAACCAAAGCAAAAAGGGTGTCGTCTCCGCCGCGCCCCACGTTGAGACCCGGCCATATCTTGGTGCCCCGCTGGCGCACTATGATGTGGCCTGCCCGCACTATTTCGCCGGCGAACTCTTTAACGCCCAGCCGTTTGGAATGGCTTTCGCGTCCATTTCGTGAACTGCCTACGCCTTTTTTGTGAGCCATATCCTCAAGCTCCTATCGAAATCGATTCTATGGCAACCTGCGTGAGATACTGCCTGTGCCCGTAGCGGCGGCTGGAGTGCTTCTTGGGCTTGTAGGTGAAGCCTTTGATCTTCGGTCCCCGAGTTTGAGCTACCACGCGGCCCACAACGCGGGCACCTTCGACGTAAGGCTTGCCAACCTTCACTTCGCCGTTTCCGGACACAAGGAGCACCTCTTGAAATTCCACCCTGTCTCCAACATCAGCATCGATCTTCTCGATGAGTATGGAGTCGTTCTCGGTTACTTTGTATTGTTTACCGCCAGTTCGAACAACAGCGTACATATTGCTCCCTTAATAAGCGAAGATGCCATTCACAGCTGGTGCGGCCGCCTATAGGCAGCCGCACCAACGCATTTTATCAGATGGGCTCGGCCTTGTCAATTGTCTTAGCCGCGGGCACCACCTCTCCGATAGCGAACGAGCGGTGCACGTGAATAAGGCGGGCTTTTACTCTTTCACCGAGGTAGCTTCCGCCGTTCAGAAGGTCTACGTAGTAGCCTTCGCACCATCCCACCGCTCTGGGTTGAGCAACTATCGGCTCTTTTTCCACTTGGCATTCTACCACTTGGCCGGGTCTGTAGCGCACAATTTGGCGCTCCATTTCTTGGAGATCGCCGGGCAGAATCCGGTATTCTTCTATATGCATCCTTGAGTCGGCCCTCACAAAAAGCGCTCTGTTGGTTGTTTGCTCAAGCCTTTCCACGTCTTCGCCCTGGGGCCCCAGGAAGCATGCGGCCACCCTTGGATGCATGGCTATCAGGAAAGCCTCATGGTCGCTTTCGTTTACGACCTGGCGAAGTTCGCGTTCTATGCGGGCGGCCATGGTTTCAGGCGAAGACACTCTTCCTTGTCCGCCGCAGTACGGGCAGGGTTCCGTTAGAATTTGTGAAAGGCTTTCGCCTGTGCACTTTCGGGTCATTTCCACGAGGCCAAGGGGGCTTATCGTGGCGATTTTGCTTCGGACCCGGTCCTTCTTCAGCGCTTTTTCCAACGCCTGCATCACGTGCTGGCGATCCCTGGCACTGCTCATGTCTATGAAGTCGATCACGATCACGCCCCCGATGTCGCGAAGGCGCAGTTGTCTGGCCACTTCGTTTACAGCGTCCAGGTTAGCCTTCAGAATGGTGTCTGCCAAGCAGGCTGTGCCGACAAACTTACCCGTGTTAACATCTATTGCCGTGAGGGCTTCTGTCTGGTCTATTGTTATGTATCCGCCGGATTTCAGCCATATTTTAGGTTTGGTTAACCTTTCGATCTCCTGTTCTATGCCGTAGCGCTGGAAGATCGGCTCGGGATCAGAGTAGTACTCAACCCTGGATTTGAGCTTAGGGCTTATCATCCCGACGATCTCCAGTGCCTTTTCATAATCTTGCTGTGAATCCAGCACGAGTTTGCTGACATCCTCGGAGAACACATCACGGACTATCTTAAACACCAGGTTCAGGTCCTGGTGCACCACGCCAGGGGCCTTGGTTTGCTCGGCTTTCTGCTGAATCTGGTTCCAGAGCTTGGTAAGAAATTCGAAATCTTGGCGCAGTTCGGCCTCGCCTTTGCCGTCGGCTTCCGTGCGTACTATTAAACTGCAGGGAAACGTTCTTATTTTGGCGGCGAGCTTTTTGAGGCGCTCGCGTTCCAGGGGCTGTTCTATTTTGCGGGATACCCCTATGGTTTCGCCTTCGGGCATCAGCACTAAGTAGCGTCCAGGTAGCGACAAACGAGTAGAAACCCTTGCGCCTTTCGTGCCGCGCGGAGCTTTTACCACCTGAACCAGAAGCTCTTGACCGGGTTTCACCAAATCTTTTATGCGCAGGTGGTTGCGCTCTCTGGCGGCGTTTTTGCCGTTGCCCTCGGCGTCCGCGGCCTCTGGGATTACATCGCCAGCGTAGAGGAACGCGTTTCTCTCCAAGCCTATGTCAACAAAAGCGGCATCCATTCCTTGAAGTACGTTTACAACCTTGCTTTTGTAAACGCTTCCGACAACGCGTTCCTCTCGTTCCACGTGCAGTTCCACCAATCGCCCGCTTTCTATTACCGCTACACGTGTCTCCCGAGGTTCAACGTTGACGATTATCTCTTTTGCCAAATACTCACCTCCTCTCTATTTCGTTTTTTCGTGTTCGGGTTTTCAGTTCGAGTTTAACAACGCTGTTTCCCTTTGTCAACGAAAGCAAGCAGGCGGTAGTAAGCACTGCCGCGGAACTATTTTACGCGGTCGAACCGCGGCGTAGGTGCAGTTAGGGCTTTACTCATACGCCTCCAGCTCGGCGACCGCCATGCGGTTGCCCTCTTGCCCGGCACCATCCGGTTTCAAACTCTGCACCCTGATGTACCGTGCGTTGATTGGTTTAAATTCGTGAAGCTCTCTTCCGCCCCTGCCTCCGCGTTTTTCAACAACGGTATGCCAAGTGGCGCCGTCTGGCGATACAACGATTCGGTATTCGGTGGCAAAGCGCTGAGGCGCAAATGTTACCGCTGTTTTTCTGAGCTTGTGGTGCTTTCCCAGGTCGACTTGGTACGTCCAGCGATATTCGCTGTCGGCTTCGGCCCAGGTGGTTGGATCTCCGTCCACTCCGTACCTGGCGCTGTGGTGGCCGCCGTTTGTGCTCATCCAAACCACATTCTTACCCGAAAAGTCCAGTATTTTTGCGGGCTTTCGGCAAGCCAGATTGCCTTCGGGCATGCTTCTGGGCGGTTTTGAAAGACCGTCTCTGACGGCTTTCAATTGGCTTACAAAGGGGTCCGGAATCAGACCGTTTGGTTGAATGGGGACATCGAAGGTTATCACCCCGCCGTTTGTTATGATCTCGCGCGCGTATTCAGTTGCGAACTCATCGGTGAAGCGCGGTTTCCCTCCGCCCCACCGCTCTCCAAGGTAGGTGAGCACATGGAATTGGGCCAAGTGAGTGCCGCGCTCGGCGCCGCGGGTTATGCTTTCCACCCAGCGGCCGTGGCACTCCACGAGCCAATCCGATACTTCGCCGGCGGTGTAGTCTTCATGCTCCGTTATGGAGCAGACTTGGCGGTCCGGCCGAAGCGAAGGATGTTTTGGTGGCATAACTCCCGGGTTGAACGCAAGTATGCTGTCTGGATTGCCAGCTCGTGCCGCCGCCGCGAAGCTGGCGAAGTTCGGCGGATCGGGGTGGCGGTACATGGCATCCGGGAAGTAACAGCCGTCAAACCACCAGCCGCTCACCTTTCTGCCCCAGCGCAGGGACCACTCGCGAATCACATCCTCCCATTTGCGTTGGAAGTTGGCTAAACGCTCGTCTGGGCCGCCTTCCGGGTAGCTCCAGTATCCGAACCTGCCGCTTTTCCACTCCAAGGCCTTCATGGCTGTTGGGTCCTGGTCCGGTGCTCCCGAAGGGAGATAAACCAAGAGGCGTATCCCCCTTGGCGCCAGAGCTTCATAAAGGTCGCTCACCAAGTCTCTGCGCGAGCATTTACTGGGGGATATTCCCACGTAGCGGTCGTAAGTGCGGTTTGGAGCGCAGTAGTGCCCGGAGTTCTGTCCGATTGTGATGAAGTAATACTTTACACCCGCCCATTCCAGCTGTTTTGCCAATCCTTCGACGTCGAAGCCGTCTACGAGCTTGTTCCATTCGTCGGCAGTGGTGCTGGCTTCGGTCAGATAGTGTGTGAAAACGCCCCAGCCTGCCTTTTGGAACCAGTCCGCTCGGTTGCCCATCTGTTTGCCTCCTTTGGGTATAACGCATGCCGCGGAAACAGCGAAGCAGATCAGCCAGCACCACAGCGCGGCTGATACTGCAACTGCCGGTTTGTGCTTCTTCATCGTCCGCGGGACCTGATGATGCGCAGAGCTATGTCTTCGCTGTATTCCGGCGAGGGCAAGGTGGCGTTGCCGCCGGCGTGCTGAAGCTTCTCCGATTTTTCGATCTTTCCGGTGCGGGTGTTCAGCCACTCCACTCTGTAGGTGCCCTTGGGGAGATCAACAACCAGGTTTGCTTGGGTTCCATCTTTTATGTAAATGGCATAAGCGCGCCCGTGCTCCACAAGGGCTCTGGCCTTTGCGCCGCTCGGCACACCGCCTTTTATAACGGAGTTATCTGGCTTCATGCGGATGAAATCGAAACTGCTGATGAAGTCTTTCAAGATTTTCAGCTGTTTTCGCAGTTCTGGACCGCCACCCCCGGGTTGTGAGTTGGGTAGAACGAAGGTGCCTTTTTCATGCGATGTTGTAAAGGAATAGTCCAAATTGTTATACACACCGCCTCCGGCAATGATGAACTCCCAGCCGTCTGTTCTGTACGGTCGATCTTGTATGCCTTTAAAGCCGGTTTCGTCGAAAGCGATAACCCGGTTCAGGTGGTAGTTGAGGGCCACATTGTCAGGCGGGTTGGAGTAGTGAAAGTTGAAGATCGAGACCAATGGGTTGGGTTTTTCAATCTTGACGGAGCCGTTGGCGATGTTCTGCGCTATGAGATGCTTGTTCGGCAGGGAGCTTTCGGCTTCGTGGATTACCCTCGCGATGTGTTCCTGCCACTCAAGCGTTACCCCGCCGAAGTACGGTTCGTTGCATATTTCGTAGTAGAGGTTGTCGAACTCGTTCAGCTCGGTGACGATTTTACGCACCATTGCTTCTTGGACTGCGACCAGGTCTTTGTGCCTCATTGTTAGGACCTCAGTGCGGGGCACGTTGCCTATTCCGTTTATGTTGTTTCTAGCGTTGAGCGGGCTCAGGGCCCATTCTCTATCTCCGTAGTAGGGGCAGAAGAGGACCAACTCTACCACCACACCGCGCCTGCCGGCCTGGCGCACAAAGTCCTTCAAGCGTTTGAAGTAAGCATCGTCCCACTTGGTTAGATCGAATTTGTTACCGCCGTTTGCGTAGCCCGGCACGGAACTGCGTGCCCACGGACAGATAAATCTGCCAGGTTTGGGGGCAAGAGTGTTGTTGATTATGTTGAAAGATTTGGGATCTTCCACGTAAGCACCTGTGAAGGTTCGTGTAAGGTTGAACCCGTTCGCGCGCAGTTCATCAAGGTACGGCACGTAATCGAAGTCGAGGTTCAGCACGGCACCGTAGTGCTCTGCGGATGTGATAAGCACTGTTGGTTTGCCGCGGAATAGGAAGTAGTGCGGGTTCTGTGGATGCAGGGAAATAGGCTGCTGCGGTTTTGCCGTGCCCCATTGGGTTGCGATCGCAATGAAAAGCTCAAGCAGCATGTTCCTCCTCCTAAGTTCGGGTTTCCAATCCGCCGGAGTTTTGTTCCCGAAAGCAGGCCAAGGCTTACAAGCACGAATTCTGGCCGATGGTAGCTGTGTCCTCCAGTGTTGCATGATTTGGGAGGTTTAAAATGCCAGCTTCCTGCTGCGTGCCGGCCCAAGAGGTGTTGGATATTTGTGGGTGGAAGGGGTCTTTGAAAGATTGGGACGGATCCTGGCGGCAGGAAAAGTAAATGGTGGACCAGGGGGGACTCGAACCCCCGACCTCCTCGATGCGAACGAGGCGCTCTACCAACTGAGCCACTGGCCCACCTGAGGCATGAAAAATTATACCACTGCAAAGGGATGCCGTCAACGTTTTGAAGTGCCGGCTGGCAAAAAAGACGCGCCTTCCCTGGACTTTCTGGACTGCGTTCTGCAGGTTTCCTAAAGGAGGGACCCCTTCCCGCTTGGAGAATACATTGCTTGAAGTCTGGAAATTTAACAAGAGCAGTTAACAAACTTTATCGAAATTTTCCGAATAGGGATTGAAAACAGGAGGGCATGGGATATGGCTGTAACTCGGAGGGAATTGATTGCAGGTGGAGCCGCGGCCGGCGTAACATTGGCCGCAGGAAAGAAGCTCGAAGCGGCTGAAGCAACAAAGACAAAGGCCGTTTTGAGAATCTCGAGCCAAGAGGGGCGCATTCCTGGCCGAGAGCTCGCCGAGAAGCTGGATCGAATGGAGAAGTGGGGCATCGAGGGTTTGGAAGTCGGCGGTGGAGGACTGCCTGGGCGCGTGGAGTCGCTCAAGAGGGCCCTGCAGGGCCGAAAAGTGAAGATCAGCGCCGTATGCGCGGGCTACTCCGGGTGCTTAATTTCCCACGAAGAGAGCGAGCGCAAAAAAGCTGTTGAAAGCATCAAAGAGATTCTCACGGCGGCCGGAGAGCTTGGGTCAACCGGATTGATCGTGGTTCCGGCCTTCAACGGCCAAACCAATTTGGACAATCGCGAGGCGCGTAGGATTTTGGTGGATATACTTCCGGAGCTTGGCGACCACGCGCACAGGGCCGGCACGCGGGTGCTTTTGGAGCCGTTGAACCGCGGTGAGGCTTTCTTCTTGAGATTGCTTGCGGATGCCGCCGCCATATGCAGGGATGTGAACAACCCTGGCGTTGCCATGATGGGTGATTTCTACCACATGGCAATTGAAGAAACCAGCGATATGGGGGCGTTCCTGTCGGCCGGTAAGTATCTGCATCACGTGCATCTTGCATCTAGAAGGCGCAACCTTCCGGGGCAGGACGACAGGGATTTCACAAACGGGTTCTGCGGTTTGAAGATGATCGGATACCAGGACTACTGCAGTTTCGAGTGCGGCTGTATAGGCGATCCGGAGGTGGAGATCCCCAAATCGGTTAGGTTCCTTAGGGATCAGTGGGAGAAAGCCAAGCTACCAGCCATCAGCTAGCAGACGCTTTTTGTGTAATGCGAAACTGTTTGCCGAAGCCACAAGAGCTGTTGAATCGGCAAGCAGTTTGTCAACCGGTAAAGCGGCTTCGGCTTGGTTGGTTAGAGAAGCCGGTTTCTCTCGAAAACTGTTGAGAGGCACCATGGGGGCTTTTAATATCTGCCCCATGGTGCTCTTCAAAACTTCTCGGTTGCAGTCTGCCTCGCGTTGGGAAAGAAAGGAGGCTGTTGATGCGGTTTTTATTAGTGGTGCTGGTGGCTTTTTCTGCTGCCGCCTCTGCATTTGGGCAACAGCCTGCGCAGTCTGCCGAAGCGCCTAAGAAACTCGCGGTTGCAATTGCATCCAATGATCCCTTAAACCTCTTCTTCGAAGACGAGCTGGCTTCCGGAACCAAGGCTGTTACCCTTTCTGTTACTGCTACCAACAACTCCGGAGGCCCGCTGAACATCGCGTACAGTTGGAGCTTGGTGGATTACCAAGACCGCGTGTTGAAGCGCTACAGGTTTCGGCGCAACAACTTGCAGGATAAGGAAACCGATAAGTGGTTTGTTAACTTCCACTTAGACCCCGATTTGAAAGGCAAAGGGCTCTTTCGATTCAAGCTGAGGACCACCGCGGGCGGCGAAGAGGGAGACTGGGAGCTGGCTTTTGCCGTGATTCCGAAGCCGGCTCCGGGTCTCCGCGAGAATTCGATGTTCGGCATTGCCTGCAGTCCCGATGACAAGGCCTTTGAAGCCATGAGG
>JBMFPP010000038.1:0-11765 GCA_049969055.1 Armatimonadota bacterium
CGGGCGTTGTTGGCAATTCCGGCGTGGATCAGGGCTTCTATGACGCTTTCGTAGGCATCGCGGAGGTGGGTGTACTTTCCAACTATCCCGACGCAAACATACTTCTCCGGGGATTTGATGATCGACACCAGGCGGCGCCACTCGTCGAGCTGGGGCTTTCCGTTTTCCAGCCCCAACCCGTTTATGATTTGTTCAGCCATCCCGCTTTCTTCAAAGAGAAGCGGGACTTCGTAGATGGTAACAGCGTCTCTGGATTCGATGACGGCGGCTTCCGGAACATCGCAGGCTATGGCGATCTTCTCCCGCATTTCCTGGGAGATCGGATACTTGGTTCTGAGGACTATTATATCTGGATGGATGCCGATCTCCCGCAGTTTCATCACGCTGTGCTGGGTTGGTTTGGTTTTCAGCTCTCCCCAGGGGCCTATAGGAATGATGGGGGTTACATGGATGTACAAAACATTGTTGGCCCCAACGTCCTTCTTGAACTGGCGTATGGCCTCAAGGAAAGGCAGACCCTCAATATCTCCCACGGTGCCGCCGATCTCAACAACAACGATTTCCGCGCCGCTGTCCTTCGCGGCACGCATGATCTGTTCTTTTATCTCGGTGGTGATGTGCGGAACAACCTGGACGCAGGCCCCGAGATAATCCCCCCGGCGTTCTTTGGCTATCACAGCGCCGTAAACAGAGCCGGTGGTTATGCTTGACAATTTGTTCAGGTTCACGTCTACAAACCTCTCGTAATGGCCGAGGTCCAAATCCGTTTCCGCACCGTCTTCGGTTACGAAGACTTCTCCGTGTTGGAAGGGGTTCATTGTGCCGGCGTCGGTGTTAACGTAGGGATCCACTTTTATAAGGGTAACGCTGAACCCGCGGTTTTTCAGCATGCGGCCGATGGAAGCGCTGGCTATGCCCTTTCCAACGGACGATACAACCCCGCCAGTTACGAAAATAAATTTTCTTTGATTCATCGCCAAGCCCTCCGCTCCCTAAAGAGTATCCGCTTTTCATTATTGACAGAACGAAGGCTGTTTACTACATTGACAGCCTTTTCCACCGCGGATATAGGTTCATTGCCCAGCGCAAGAAGGCCGGCGGTTGCGGAAGACAAAAGGTTGTTCAATGCGAAATCAGTTAAAGGACCCATGGAAAAACCGTCTTCAGGCGGCAGAAGTTCGTTCGGTTCCGGTGAGCGGATTCCATCCGGACCAGCCAGGTGAATACGAACAGCGCCGTTTGTTGAGCTTTCGGAGAGCACAACCCACTGTGCTCCCATTCTGAGGAGCTCCTCGCAAGTTTCCTGCTCTTTGGAGCACCGGCCAAGGCCAAACAGCACTTCGGCTTCAAATGCGGAGATCACCGCAATTTGGCTCAAGCGCAGAAGCCTTGCGGCGCACTGTTTCAGCCTTCTGTTCGGAGGATGCCAATGTTTTTTGGCCAGCAGAATTGGGCCCAAAACCACAGGCTGTATGCTTCTGCGCAGAAGCCGTTTTTCCACTGCTTCGGCGATGGCGCCGGTGCCAAGCATGCTGACTTTGCACGCGGCTATGTTTGCTTGCTTTACCGCCGTATCTATTTGTGCTTCTATCACTCTTGGAGGAACTGGGTGGTACCGAAAAATTCCTTCTCTGTTGGATGCGGAAACGACAGTAACCGCGCACAGTGTGCGAAGCCCCAGCGTGCTGAGTGTCAGTGCGTCCGCATTCACACCAAACACGCCCGACGAATCTAGGGCTCCGATAGCAAGAACCGAGTTTTGGGTTGTCGTATTGTTTAGCACAGCGTTTGAAAGAGATGGCAAAGATTTTCCAGCACTAAGTTTGGCCTAAGGTGCGGCGGCAGTGCTAGAACATCATCCCGGGATGTTATGCCGGTGAGTGTGAGAACAGTTTTGACCCCGGCCGTTTTGCCCATAGCGATGTCGGTGTCTATTCTGTCGCCTATAACCACGGTTTCCTCGGGTTTTGAGCCGGTGAGGCCGAGAATTTTCTCCAAGGAATAGGTTTCCGGTTTTCCTATGACTATCGGGCTGACGCCGGACGCTACTTCCACCGCGGCAACGATGGAACCGGCTCCCGGCTCAACGCGGCCGTTTTCCAGGGGGTACGTAGCATCGCGGTTTGTGGCTATGAAGCGCGCTCCGTGCAGTATCGCCTGTTGGGCCGATTTCAGTTTAAGGTAGTTGATGCCTCTATCAATTCCAACCACAACAACATCGGCACGGCAGTCGTCGGAGGGTTCTGCAAAAGCGACCTCTATCGACGAAAGCTCTGCAAATAATCCCTCTTCTCCTATTACGAATGCGGTTGCACCGCCGAAACCGTTTTCTTTCAAGTAAAGTGCGGTTGCGTAGGCGCTGGTCATTATCTCATCCGGCGAGGCTTTGATCTGCATCTCTGCCAGCTTCTGCGCATACTGGGTTCGCGTTCGGGCGGAGTTGTTGGTTAGGAAGAAAACCAAATGGCCGCTTTTTCTAATTTCGGCCACTGTTTGCGCAGCGCACGGCGCTGGTTGGTTTCCGCGGTATATAACCCCATCTAAGTCGAAGACAAAAAGCATTTTATTCTTCTGAAACCATTGCTTCAAAGCCTTTGTTTCTCAAACGTTCCGCCACTGCATCGGCACTGGCGCGGTCTGCAAACGCCCCCACTTGAACCCTGTAAAGCACTCGTCCGCCGTCTTTGTGGGTTGTTATATCGGGAGTAAACCCATTCTCCGCCAGTTTGTTCGAGAGTGCTTGCGCATTGTCCAGGTTTTCGAAAACCCCCGCTTGTACGCGATAAGTGCGGTTGGTGGGTTGGGGCGGAGCCGGCTCCGTGTTTTCGGTTTGCGGCTGTTCTTCGGGCAACGACCACGCGGACGTTTCGTCCGGGTGTTCTTGCTTCGCGGCCGGTTTTGGAGCTTCTGAATGTTTGGGTGGTTCGGGTGTTTCAGTGACCCTGGTTTGCCTCACTTTCGGGCGAGAAATGGGGGGTAATTCCACAACCTCCACGCTTCCGGGGTTTGGGGCGGTTGCCGTTTCTCGATTGGTTTCGGCAGGCTGGTTGTCGGGGTGCTGGACTCCCGGTTTTACGTTTTTGATTCTCGGACCAACAACAAACAGTCCAAGTGCAAAGCAGACTGCGGTGACCGCTAGAAGCAGTGCGGCTACGGCCAATGGATGTTGTTCGGGACTGCGGCGTTTGGCTTCTTTTAACAGTCTGTCATTGTCGGTTCGCATATTGTTGTGCACCGCCTTTCGGGTGTTCCTCGGTATTATACCACGTGTGGCGGTTTCGGCGAAAGGGTGCCAGCGCGATTTCGTTGTCCGCGTGAGGGTCATTTGCTACAATAAAATAGCGAGTGAGAAAGGAGAAAGGTAAACTGACGCATCCTGCGGGTAAGAATGCGTTCATACTTGGTGAGCGATGAGTGAAAACGGACGAAAACCAACTTTTCACATAATTACATACGGGTGCCAGATGAATGTCTCCGATTCGGAGCGCATGGAGGAGCTTCTTCGCCAGCATGGCTTTGAGCCTGCCGAAGATGCGAAAGAGGCCGATTTGGTTCTTATAAACACGTGCTCTGTGCGCGAAAAACCGGAGCGAAAGGTGCTGAGCCTTTTGGGAGAGCTCCGCCTTGTCAAACAGCACCGTCCGGACCTTGTGGTGGGGCTTTGCGGCTGTATGGCCCAGCGCGTGGGGCCGAGCCTCCACGAGCGTTATCCGGTGGTGGATTTGATGGTTGGCACAGCGGAGATAGAACGCCTTCCCCAGCTTGTGCAGCAGGTTAGGGAGAGCCGACGGCCGGCCTTCGCCTTGGATATCCCGCGCACGCGTACACAGGCGATGCAGATAGATAGGTCGGGGCCAAGAACCCCGATAACCGGAAAGCTGAAGAGCTTTGTGCCGATAATTGATGGGTGTGACAAGGCCTGTGCGTTCTGCATAGTTCCGCACACCCGCGGCAGAGAGCGAAGCCGTCCAATCGATGTTATTGTGGATGAAGTTCGGCGCTTGGTGGACGCCGGCTGTAAGGAGGTAACCCTAATCGGGCAGAATGTCAACGCGTACATGATGGCCGAGGATGGGCGCCGCAGTGGAAGCCGCCGTTTCGTACAGCTTTTGGAGCGCCTTAACGATATTCCAGGTTTGCTGAGAATACGCTTTACGACGAACCACCCGCTTGATTTCGATCAGAAAATAATCGACGCGGTTGCAGATCTGCCAAAGGTATGCGAGTGGATTCACCTGCCTGTTCAGGCTGGAGACAATAACGTGCTCAGGCGGATGCGGCGCGGCTATACACGTGAGCATTATCTGGACCTTATCGCTAGGATTCGGGAGCGCGTGCCGGACTGTGTGATTACCACCGACCTCATGGTTGGGTTTCCGGGTGAAACCGAGGAGGAGTTTGAGAACACTCTTTCCCTGGTTGAGCAGGTGCGGTTTGATGCGGCTTACATGTTTGCTTTCAGCCCAAGGCCCGGCACACCCGCGGCCTCAATGCCGGATCAGGTGCCCCGCGAGGTGAAGCAGAGGCGGTTGAAACAACTTATTGATTTACAGAACACCATCAGTGTCGAAAAGAACTCCGCTCGCTTGGGTTTGCCTATGGAGGTTCTTGTGGAGGGTTGTGCGAAGGAGCCTGGGCAGGTGACCGGCCATTCACGCGGAAATCACACCGTGAACTTCCCAGGCGATCCGTCGTTGATTGGGAGCTTGGTAATGGTTCGACCGATCGAGGCGCACGTGTGGGGCTTTGTGGCGGAGATGTGATGCACTTCTTCCCAAGCTCGGCGTTTTGGGCTTGGGAACAGGTATCTGAGGCAGTGCTGTTTGGATGCACTTTTATGAGTGAGCGTTTGAATCCGCTTGCTGAGCTGACATGCCTGCTGACAAGCTGACTCCCATGCTCTCCCAGTATAGGGAGGTTAAGAGCAAGTACCCGGACGTGCTGTTGCTCTTCCGTCTGGGGGACTTTTACGAGCTTTTCGGCGAGGACGCCGAGGTTGGGTCCCGCGTACTGGGGCTTACGCTTACGTCCAGGCCGGTGGGCAAGGACAAGCGCCTGCCAATGGCGGGTATCCCCTACCATGCCGCGGAGCGGTATATCGCTCGCCTCATAGAGTCCGGCTACCGCGTTGCAATCTGTGATCAGGTCGAGGATCCGAAGCTGGCGCGCGGCATCGTGCGCAGAGAGGTAACGCGCGTAGTTACCCCGGGCACCGTTTTGGAAGACGGCATGCTGGATGCCAGAAGCAACAATTACTTAACGGTGGTTGCCCAAGTGCACGGCGCTTACGGCATTGCAACCGCGGACGTATCCACCGGAGAGTTCGCCGTTACTCAAATTGAGGGCGAGGGCACCCAGCGGAGGGTTGTTGAAGAGCTTTCCAGGCTGTCTCCTGCAGAGTGCTTAGTGCTCTGCGGCTGTGATTTGGAGGAACAGATTCTAGAGCTTTTGGGATCCCGCGCAAGCGTGGTGGAGCCGGATCCGCTTGCCTACAAAGACGCTTACACCCGCTTGAAGGAGCATTTGGGCGTTGCTTCGCTTCGGGGGTACGGCTGCGAGGATCTGCCGGCTGCGGTGGAAGCCGCAGCACAGCTTGTTGATTATCTTAAGCGGCACCAGGCGTCGGCGGCGGAAAACCTGAAGTCGCTTTCCACATACAGCGTGGATCGGTACATGGTGCTGGACGCGCAGACGCGCCGCAACCTGGAGTTGGTGCAGAGCATAAGCCCAGACAGCGGCGGGCGCAGTCTTCTTCAGGTGTTGGACCACACCGTTACGCACATGGGAGCGCGTCTGCTCAAGAAGTGGATTCAACTGCCGCTTTTGGATGTTGACGAAATCGCCGAGAGGCAGGCTGCTGTGGCGTTCTTTGTGGAAAACCCTCTGCTTCGCGCTGAACTGCGCGGCATTTTGAAGGGTGTGGCAGACATCGAACGGCTTACGAGCCGTGCAGTGGCCGGAACCTGCAGTCCAAGGGATCTTGGGCTGCTGCGCGATTCGCTGTCGGCGATACCCGAGATACGCCGGGTGCTTGCCTCCAATGGTGTTTCCGCAGGTGGATGCGGTTCTTTACGCCTTTCAGACTGCATATCGTCCCTCGATGAGGTTTCGGAGGTGCGCGAGCTGTTGAGCGCCGCGCTGAACGACGAGCTTCCGGCCCATGTTCGCGATGGAGGAATTGTGCGCCGTGGGTTTGATCCAGAGCTGGACGCCGTGCGCGACGCCGCCGAGAACGGCAAATCCTGGATAGCCGCTTTGGAGCAAACCGAGCGCGAGCGAACCGGAATCAAATCGCTCAAGGTTGGCTTCAACACGGTTTTCGGCTACTACATCGAGGTAAGTAAAGCCAATCTAAGCTTGGTGCCGAAGCACTACATTCGCAAGCAGACAACGGTGTCTGGTGAGCGGTTTGTAACCCCAGAGCTTAAAGAGCGGGAAGCCCAGGTGCTCGGTGCCGAAGAGCGAGTGCTTCAGATGGAGGCGGCAATTTTCGATAGGCTCCGGGTGCAGGTGGCTTCGAGCAGTACGAGGCTGCTGACTTTGGCGAGAGCACTTGCCGAGCTGGACGTATTGGCCTCTCTGGCCGAGGTTGCGCAGGCGAACGGATACTGCCGCCCCGAGGTGCATTCCGGTCAGGAGATAATCATCAAAGACGGTCGTCACCCGGTGGTAGAGGTTTCGTCGCCGGAGCCATTTGTTCCGAACGATGTGGAGATAGGCACTCCAAATCAACGGATAATCATACTAACCGGCCCGAATATGGCGGGGAAAAGCACATATCTGCGTCAAGTGGCACTCACGGTGCTGATGGCCCAGATAGGAAGCTATGTTCCAGCGAGGGAGGCTCGCGTAGGCGTTGTGGACCGCATATTCACAAGGATCGGCGCGCACGATGACCTTGCGGCCGGACGGAGCACATTTATGGTGGAAATGCAGGAGGCGGCCAACATCCTGAACAACGCAACATCGCGCAGTTTGGTGATTCTGGACGAGGTTGGCCGTGGTACAAGTACGTTTGATGGGCTTTCTATTGCGTGGGCCATGACGGAGTATCTGGCTCGCTTGGGGCCGAAGACGCTGTTCGCCACTCACTACCACCAGCTTAACGAGCTTGAAAAGCGCCTGCCGGGTGTGAAAAACTACCGTGTGCTGGTGAAAGAATCCGGAAATAAAATCGTGTGGCTGAGAAAGGTGGTTCCCGGCGGCACAGATAAAAGCTACGGCATTCAGGTGGCTAGGCTGGCCGGACTGCCGGATGCGGTTATTGCCAGAGCCAGGCAGGTTCTGCAGGATTTGGAGGAGAACGGGCGGGGGGTGAAACCGGGTACGCCTGCGGATCAAGCAAAACGGCTCCAGCTTACTTTCTTGGAACCGGACCGCCATCCGGTTATAGAGGAGATTAAGAGCATAGATATTCAGACATTAACGCCGTTGGAGGCTTTGCAAAAGCTTGCCGAACTGCAGGCTCGGCTGAAGGAATAGGCGGGCTGGTTCGAAGCGGCCGTGGTTTCTGCAGTTGGCGCCGGGCGGAAGTCCGGTTGGCAATACACGATTAATTCCCCCGTAACACTTATGAAACAACCGTGTGGTACTATTCTTTTCGACAGCTTGTAAGTGCGGTTGACTGCGCATTTACAGACCCAACGATGAAGGAGGAACGTACAGTGTCAGCGGCACCCAGAGACGTTATTGATCGCATAAAAAGAGAAGGAATCAAGATTGTTGACCTAAGATTTGTGGACCTTCCGGGGATATGGCAGCATTTCTCGATCCCTGCCGAGGACCTTACGGAGGATGTGTTCGAGGAGGGGCTTGGGTTCGATGGGTCCAGCATCCGTGGTTTCCAGCAGATTCAGGAATCCGACATGATTTTGATTCCCGACCCCGATACGGCATTTGTTGATCCGTTCACTGCGGAGCCAACCCTCGATTTGATATGTGATGTTGTGGATCCGCTAACTCGCGAGAGCTACAGCCGCGATCCGCGGTTCATCGCCAGGAAGGCTGAGAACTATTTGAAATCCACCGGCATTGCCGACCTGGCTTACTTCGGCCCGGAGGCTGAGTTCTACATTTTGGACGATGTTAGGTTTGACCAAACCACTCACTCCGGCTTCTACTTTTTGGATTCCTGCGAGGGTATATGGAATTCCGGCCGCGAAGAAAACCCGAACCTTGGGAATAAGATTCGGTATAAAGAAGGATACTTTCCTGTGCCTCCCATGGATCACTTCCAGGATCTGAGGACGGAGATGGTTCTCACCCTCCATCAGGTTGGGGTGAAAGCGGAAGTGCACCACCACGAAGTTGGAACCGCGGGCCTGGCCGAGATCGACATGCGTTACGACACTTTGGTGCGTACGGCCGATAACGTAATGAAGTATAAGTACGTGGTTAAGAATGTGGCTAAAAGGCGCGGGAAGACCGTTACCTTTATGCCAAAGCCGATTTTTATGGACAACGGCTCTGGGATGCACACGCATATCTCGCTTTGGAGGGGCGAAAGGAACCTGTTTTGGGATGAGAGCGGCTACGCCGGCCTCAGCGATTTGGCGGTGTACTTCATAGGGGGCTTGATTAAACACGCGGCAAGCGTTTTGGCGTTTGCGGCGCCGACCACCAACTCTTATAGGCGCTTGGTTCCAGGGTATGAAGCTCCTATCAACCTGATTTACTCGCAGAGGAATAGAAGCGCATGTGTGCGTATTCCCATGTATTCGTCAAGCCCGAAGGCGAAGAGGATAGAGTTTCGGCCGCCGGATCCTTCCTGCAATCCATATCTGGCGTTTGCGGCAATGCTGATGGCCGGCTTGGACGGTATCCAGAACCGCATCATGCCTCCGGAACCTATCGACAAAGACCTTTATGACCTGGAGCCGGAGGAGAAGCGGATGGTTAAATCTACTCCGGGAAGCCTCGGCGAGGTGCTGAACGCCCTGGAGGAGGATCACGCTTACCTGCTGAGGGGCGAGGTGTTTACGCCCGACGTTATATCCACTTGGATTACGTATAAAAGAGAGCGAGAGCTGGAACAGGTTGCACTGCGGCCGCATCCGTATGAATTTTACCTTTACTACGACATTTAAACCGAAACGCAAGAAGTTTTGACGTTCAATTAGTCTTTGTTTGTCAAAACTTCTTGCGGGTGCATTACGCGGGTTCGGGGCTTTTCAATTCGAGGAGCTCCGAACCTGGATTCACGTTTGTGCGCTGTTCGCTTTGCTTGTTGCCACCCGCTGTGGCGCATGGGAAAAAGCCTTCCGTCGTCGTCCAGTGAGTGCGGCCGCCAACTGCATCGTGCATGGGCATTGGCACCGACCGCCTTGCTGCCACCCAACTCAGCCGACTATCAGGCAGTTCCACCACCCCCACTCCGCGACATGCCAATCAGCAACGGCTGTTAAGAGGTTTTAACGTTCAATCAATCCTTGTTTGCAAATCGTTCTGCCGGTTCAATCAGTTGTGGTTTCGGCAAAACGATTTGTTTGTCAAAACTTCTTGGTGGTGTCCTTCCGGAACCATATTTACCTGCCTTATTCGCGGCTGGTGCTCTGTGCGCTCGTTTCATTTCCCGGTGCGGCGTGCCAATTCTTCCGTCTTGGAAGTATTCCAATGTCCTCAAGATCCCTCAGAGGCTTTGGACCCAAATGATCCCTTGCCCAGTGTCCCAAATCTCTGTTGCCGGTCGCAGGAAGCGCAGTGCTTTTCGCGTAAATTTTACGGTGAGCGTAGAGACACGCAAGTGGAGGAGAATGTATGGGTTCTTTTAGGGCGCTTATAGTTGGTGCCGGCGGGATGGGACGTGCCTGGGGTAGGAATTTGAAGGACTGCGAAGAGGTGGAGGTAGTCGGCTGGGTGGATATACGTCCGGGGGTGGCGGCTGAGGCGGCCGAGGAGATACAGCTCTCCGGTATTTATGTTGGGGAGGATTTGGGTAAGGCTTTGGCCGAAACACGCCCGGATTTCGTGGTGGATGTAACGGTCCCCGAAGCGCACCGCGATGTTACGGTGCAGTCTTTGGAGTTCGGGGTGCCAGTCCTTGGTGAGAAGCCGATGGCCGACAGCATGGAGCATGCACGAGAGATGGTTGCCGCTTCGGAGCGCTCCGGCAAGCTTTACATGGTCAGCCAGAGCCGGCGGTACGATGCAAGGTTGTGGGCGTTCCGCTCTCTCATAATGGAGCACATCGGGCCGCTTGGGATATTGAATTCGGATTTCTATATAGGTGCGCACTTCGGTGGGTTCCGCGACGAGATGGACAGTCCGCTGGTGCTGGATATGGCGATCCACACTTTCGATGCTGCTAGGTTTTTGTCTGGAGCGGACCCGGTGGCTGTTTACTGCGAGGAGTTCAATCCGCCTTGGAGCTGGTACCGCGGCAATGCCTGCGCCACAGCTATTTTTGAGATGACTGGTGGTTTACGCTACACGTACCGCGGAAGCTGGTGCAGTGAGGGTAGGCATACGTCTTGGGAATCCGAGTGGCGCGCCGTGGGGCCAAACGGAAGCGCCACATGGGACGGTCACGGCGCTCCGGTTGCCGATATAGTGGTGGAAAGGGGAGGGTTCCACTCCAAAACACAGACTATCACAGCAGATGTGGCATCCGATATGCCCAGCGGTATTGCCGGTTCACTGCGCGATTTTCTTAACGCGTTGAAGACAGGGGCTACCCCGATGGGTGAGTGCCACGACAACATAAAAAGCCTGGCTATGGTCTTTGGTGCGATTGAATCTGCCAGGACTGGAAAGCGCGTTGCAATCCGCTTGTAACGTTTTGGAGGCAGTATGCAATACAGAAAGCTCGGGAAAACAGGTTGGTTGGTAAGTGAGATAGGGTTTGGTGCATGGGGAATAGGCGGCGGTTGGGGAGCCCGCGACGATGAAGAGGCGCTTCGTGCGCTGGAAAGGGCTTTTGACCTGGGCGTGAATTTCGTGGATACGGCCCACGGCTACGGCGATGGCCACAGCGAGAGGCTTGTGGCTAAGGCGGTAAAAAGGTGCCCCAACCGCATATACGTGGCAACCAAAGTACCACCGAAGAACTTCAGGTGGCCGGCAAGCCCGGATATACCGGTGACGGAGACATTCCCTGTGGATTGGGTGATAAAGTGTGCGGAAGAAAGCTTGCAGAGGCTTGAAACCGACTGCATAGACCTGCTTCAACTGCACGCTTGGGCCGATACCTACAACGAACAGCTCGATTGGTACGAGGCTTTGGTGAAACTGCGCGACCAGGGGAAGGTTCGCTTCTTCGGAGTCTCTATCAATGATAGGGACCCGGACAGCGCTCTGCGTTTGGTGGAGTCCGAGCGCGTTGAGGCTATACAGCTCATTTACAACATATTCCACCAAGCTCCGCAGGAAAGGCTTTTCCCGCTTGCAATCAAGCACAATGTCGGGATCATCGTTCGGGTGCCGCTGGAAGAGGGAGCGCTTACGGGCAAGTTGAGGCCGGGGGTTACTTTCCATCCGGATGACTGGCGCAAGGACTACTTTACCGAGGAGTGGCTGAAAGAAATTGCCGAAAGGGTGGACAGGCTCAGCTTCCTGATTCGCGATGAAATCAAGACGATCGCTCAGGCGGCCCTCAAGTTCTGCTTGTCGCATCCGGCGGTTTCGACGGTTATCCCGGGTATGAGGACTGTGGCTCACGTTGAGGAGAATGTGGCAGTATCGGATGGCATTTTGCTGAAGCCAGAGGAGCTTGAGCGCCTGAAGGCCCACGATTGGCCTCATGGTGTGCAGTATCCGTGGGCGGCAAT
>JBMFPP010000039.1:0-11723 GCA_049969055.1 Armatimonadota bacterium
GCACAAGCCAGGAGTTGCATCCAGCGCTCAGCAAACCTCGACAACCTACGCCCGGCACCGCCTGCAGTTTTAACCACATGCCCTTGTTTCTAGGGTAGTTCGCACCATCCTGCAGAAGTTCAATCACAAATGGGAAGGGAAAATACTCTTGCCCCTTGAAAGAAGCAGAGGAGGTTGTGCGCACAATGCCTGAGGAAAAAGATTTTTACTCGTCGGAAAGCCTGTTGAAACCCGGCCCACCCCGCACCTACAAAGGCCGCCAGCTGGACGAGATCGCGTTCCCGCTGGGCGGCATCGGCACCGGCAGTATATCCCTTGGAGGATGGGGTCAGCTTCGCGACTTCGAAATATTCAACCGGCCTGCAAAAGGCCTGAGCTTTCAATACACTTTTTTCACCCTTCATATGCGGAAAGAGGGCGAAGCACCAATAACCCGCGTTCTTCAGGGCCCAGTCGGCGGCACTTACACCGGAACGGGAAGCGGAGTGGAAAGAGCATCCGGCGCCGGACTGCCTCGGTTCCGCTCCAACACCTTTACCGCAGGATTCCCCATAGCTCGCGTGGATTTTGCTGACCCGAAGGTGCCCCTCAACGTGGCGCTGGAAGCCTTCAACCCGTTCATCCCCCTCAACGACAAAGACTCCAGCATCCCCGTGGCAATATTCTTGTTCTATCTCCACAACCCAGGCCCCTCACCGATCAGTGCAGCGCTGTTTGCCAACCTGGAGAACCGCACCGGTCATCCAGAAATCGGCGGCGGACTAACTTCCTACAGAAGCGGCCAAAGCGTCCGCGGCTTGGCGATGAGCACTACCAAACACTCCTCGGATTCGCCGCGCTACGGAAGCCTGGCCCTCGCCACCACGTGGCCGGATATCAACATTGCTACCCACTGGTTCCGCGGCTCCTGGTTCGACAGCCTCCACCGATTTTGGGACCAGGTTTCCGAACTCGGGGAGATTGAAGAGGATCGAGAAGATGCGTTAGCTCCGGATGGAACCACCGACGTTGGAACAATAGGACTCAAAGTTCGCATCCATCCCGGCCAGCTAGTCACCCTCCCGATACTGATAGCATGGCACAACCCGAACTTCGAGATGTACTGGAAGGAAGGCCGTCCAACCTGGCGCAACTACTACGCCACCATTTTTGAAGATGCTTGGCACGTGGCAGAATACGTCGGAGCCAACCTCTCCCGCCTCGAAGCGGAAACACGCCTGTTCAGAGACACGCTGTTCGCATCCACGCTTCCAGAGCCGGTGTTAGACGCGGTTTCTTCCCAGCTGTCTGTTCTCAAAAGCACAACTTGCCTGCGCTTAACCGACGGCACCTTCTACGCCTTCGAAGGCTGTAATCCTACAACTGGCTGCTGCGAAGGCACCTGCACCCACGTCTGGAACTACGCCCAAGCACTGCCTTTCCTGTTCCCTCAGCTCGAGCGCTCCATCAGGGAGGCCGACTACGCTTACAACCAGGCGGAAGACGGTCATATGACGTTTCGAATGCCGCTCCCCTTGGGCACTCACGCCGCACCCACCTTCCACGCCGCCGCCGACGGCCAAATGGGCGGCATTATGAAAGTTTACCGCGAATGGCTTGTAAGCGGGGACGATGACTGGCTCCGCAGACTCTGGCCGTCCGTGCGCCGGGCACTGGAGTATGCCTGGAAATATTGGGACAGAGACCGCGACGGCGTTATGGAAGGTGTTCAGCACAACACCTACGATATCGAATTCTACGGCCCTAACCCAATGACCGGAACTTTTTACCTGGGAGCACTGCGCGCCGGAGAGGAAATGGCGAGAAGATTAGGCGACCACGATACAGCGGATACCTATAGGCGCCTTTTCGAAAGCGGCCGTGCTTGGATCGACCAAAACCTCTTCAACGGCGAGTACTACGTCCAAGACGTAAGACCGGATGCAATCAGCCTCTCTTCGCATGGAGCGCACGTGAGCATCGGCGGCCAAGACCGCGATCCCAAAACCGGCTGGCCGAAGTACCAATTCGGAACCGGATGCCTGTCGGACCAACTTATCGGGCAGTGGATGGCCGAGATAATCGGCCTCGGGAAGCTGTTGGACCCACAGAACGTTCGCAAGGCCTTAAGCTCCATATTCCAATACAACTGGAAGCCCGACCTCACAGAGCACGCAAATCCACAGCGAATATACGCCCTGAACGATGAAGCCGGCCTACTGGTGTGCACCTGGCCCTGCGGTGGACGCCCTGCTTTCCCATTCCCCTACTCTGATGAGGTTTGGACCGGCATCGAATATGAGGTGGCCTCCCACCTGATATACGAGGGATTTGTCGAGGAGGGAGTTGCCATAGTGAAAGCCGCGCGCAACCGCCACGACGGCACACGAAGGAACCCTTGGAACGAATTCGAGTGCGGCAACCACTATGCGCGTGCCATGTCGAGCTATGCACTGCTTCTGGCGCTTTCGGGATTCCAAATCAACGCCGCTGAAGGCCGCCTGGGCTTCGCCCCGCGGGTGCACATGGGGGATTTCAGGTGCTTCTTCAGCACCAACACGGGCTGGGGATTGTACTCACAAAGCGTGCGCGGCCGTGCCGCGGCGGTTTCCCTAGAACTCCGCTACGGCAGTGTTGCTCTCAAATCGCTTAACCTGCCGTTCAAACTCAGCAGTGCCGTCGCAGTCCTCAACGGCAGTATAATCTCTGTACAGTGTGCGCCAACCGGCTTGGTCTTCGAAGATCCCATAACACTGCACGCCGGAGAGACCCTGCTTTTGGCACTCAACACGGCACCCGGCTAGTACAACTTTTCACTAAACAAACGGAAGGAGATGGTATGAGCAAAACTTACAAAATTGCGGTTATACCCGGAGATGGAACCGGCCCAGAAGTCGTGCGCGAAGGCGTGAAAGTTCTGAAAGCGGCGGCCCAGGCAGAGGGGTTCAAACTGGATTTGGCCGAGTACGACTTCGGTGGCGAACGCTACAAGCGCACCGGAGAAACCCTCCCGGACAGCGCCGTTGAAGAGCTGAAAAAATACCACGCTATCTTCCTGGGCGCTATCGGCCACCCGGACGTCCGCCCGGGCATTCTGGAAAAGGGCATTCTGCTTAAACTTCGGTTTGCTTTGGATCAGTACATCAACCTGCGTCCGGTGAAGCTTTACCCCGGCGTGGAAACCCCACTGAAAGACAAAGGACCTGAGGATATCGACTTCGTTGTGGTCCGCGAGAATACCGAGGGGTTGTACGCCGGCGCCGGCGGTGTGCTCCGTCGCGGTACTCCAGACGAGGTGGCCGTCCAAGAATCCATCAACACCCGCAAAGGCGTGGAAAGATGTGTGCGCTTCGCCTTCGACCTGTGCCGCAAACGGAATAAAAACAAAAAGCTAACCCTCTGCGGCAAAACCAACGTGCTTACTTACGCATTCGACCTTTGGGAGCGCACCTTCTACGAGGTCGCCGAAGAGTACCCCGATATCACAACCGACTATGCCCACGTCGATGCCATATGCATGTGGATGGTAAAGAACCCAGAGTGGTTTGACGTTATTGTTACCGACAACATGTTCGGCGACATCATAACCGATCTGGGAGCGATAATCCAAGGCGGTTTGGGCATAGCCGCTGGCGGCAATATAAACCCGCAGGGCACATCCATGTTTGAGCCGATAGGTGGTTCTGCTCCGAAATACACGGGCTTGGGCGTTATCAATCCGTTGGCCGCAATAATGGCGGTTCACATGATGCTCGAACATCTGGGTGAAACCTCAGCGGCGGCCCGCGTGGAGAAAGCCGTTGTTAAGGTGATTACAAAACACCTGAAGAGCATGGCCGCGGGCAAAATGGGATACTCAACCAGCGAAGTCGGAGATCTGGTTGCCGGCTACGTTGCTGAAGGATAAACTATCTTCAGGCGCAGTGAGACAGCAAAAACCTGCACCGCCGCAACAACCGGCTTTCGCTCAAAAAGCAGGGTGGTGAAAGGTTTTTCGCCCTAACCGCTTCACCAGAAAATCAACTAGCTTGGCGTGGGCTGTATCAAGCTGCCTTCCCAACCGCTCTGCCGTCCGCACCCAAGATGCAGGCATCTCACTGCGCATAAACTTGCAGATATAGCGCGCGCATTCGTACGGGCGCAGATCCTCCGGAAAACTGCAGCCGTTTTCGCCCAGAAAATCGCACGGCTGACCGATGCCGTCTTCCTCCGTCCAGCCGCCGTTGAGATATCTGCTTGCGGCTTCAAGAACATCGCTGACCGGATCTGCCCCATTGGGCGCAGAAAAGCCGTGCGCCTCTGCAAGCATCAGGTCAAGCGGGCGTACCTTCGCCGGCTTCCTACAGCACGGCTCCGAACAATCGGGGCAGTACTGCTTCGTAAATGCCGAAAAGTGCGCCCGCAGTCTTCTCTGCGCCGCACGGTATGAAGCCAGTGGATTGCTCAATAGAATCTACCTTAAATCCCTACAGCTTCTGAGGAACTCGTTGATCTGCATGCACAGCTCAACAGCATCTTTCCCCAAAACCCGCCTCAGGTAAGCTTGATCGATGGACATAAGCTCCCGGCGCATCTTCTTCCGCTCGTACGGCTGTTTCGCCGCTTTTGCCTCGCGTATCAGCCGACGTGTGTGCTGTAAAAGGGCCTCTCGCTCTGCCGACTTTGCCTCTTTGCGGGGAACCTGTCCGGCTCTCACACGGTCCAAGCTACCCGCGTCCGATTCTACTTCTTCGGCATCGAGATCCAACATCTGCTGAAAAGCAGATCTAACACTTGCTAAAACAAAAGCCTCGGGAAGATTGCGTTTCAACAGCCTTTCTGCCATGTCAGCAAGCTGTTGGCACTGCTCCTCGGAAAGACACTTTACCGCCGGAAACCGCTCTTCCAAAAAGCTGAGTGCGTCGGAAAATCCCAACCTGTCAAGCAAGTCCACCTTTCCAGCTCCAGTACCACTCTAAAGAATTCTGAAACGTTCCCAATCCTCTGAATCAAGAATCACAATCGCAAATCACCCATTCCGGACTGAACCAAGCATGTTTTATGGCCTCGCAAACCTCCCTGCCGCCGCTTTCAATTCCAAGCCTGCCTTTCGGCACCGCACAGCTGTACGTAACATGCAACACGCCGTCCTTACTCTGCACAATCGAAGGATAAGAGTAAGAACCGGCTTCCGGCCCGGGGTCGTCGCGCTCCAAATGCCGCGTCCACATCCACGTTCTGCCCTCATCATCAGAGAAGGAAACCGCCAGGCTGTGGCGCCCTTCCTCGGTATCATTGTACACCAATGCCCAAAAGCCGTTCTGCAGAACCAATACATCCACGCCGGACCCAGGGTTTGGAAGCTCTGTATCTGAAACATCCGACCAACTTACGCCGCAGTCGCTGGACTCGGAAAACATTATACGCTTGGGAGGCGGGCCGTTATCGCGCATATACGCCACAATCGTTCCGTCTTTCCTTTGGGCAAGCGCAGGTTGAATATTCGCCGCCCCAACAAGGGGACTGCTGAAGCTCCAATGCTCACCCCAGTCGTCCGTCAAAGCCATCATGGAAAAGTCAAAGCCGTCGGAATAAAGTGGCAGAATAATCCTTCCGGATTCTAAAACCAGCGGATGCGCCCGCGGCATCCAACCCAAACGGCACGACAGTTTGCTTTCTGCCAAATTTTGAATGCGCCGGCAGTGCTGTAGTATCGCCTCAACTTCCTCCTCAGACCGACCGGCCGCTTCGCGCAACCAGTGCTTCTCCAGATTGCTCTTTACAGCGTCTTGAAACTCCGGACCGGGCTTCACATGCAGTACCTTTTCAGCATACCACCTCGGTGGGCGGCTTGGGTCAGAGTAATCACTGCTTATCTTATACTTAAGCAGAGCGGACTCCCAATGGTTATCCAGGATGGTGGGCCAGAAAAGCCACAAATGCCCGCGCGGATCAACAGCTGTGCAGGGATTGCAGTCTGGAAAGCCGGGCGTATCGGCAACCACAAACGGCTCGCTCCACACTCCGGAATGGCACCTAGCTCCCATTATGCGGACATCATCCGCTTCTCTCTCGCCGGATCCACTGTACCAAACGGCAAATAGATCCCCATCCGGCAGTTCCACAAGACAGCTAGCATGGTTGTGCAGATCATTTGGAGGGAATATGAACTCAGCCCCGTATTCCACCTTTCACCCCTCCGCTTGCCCCCAATGAGGGCAAAGCCCGCGGAACTGCATCTTCCAAAATTGGGCCAAACAAACCGGATAAACGCCCCCGCATTCTTTCCATCAGCCGGAGGCAGTGTCTGCTAAGATCAGATACAGAGCAGTGCATGGTAGATGCGTGTGGTTCGTTAGGTGATGCTCCTCTCCGGCCTCCACCAAAACCCAATCCCCGGCGCGGGCGACTCCGCTCGGTCCCCCCTCTACAGGCACAGTAATCTCGCCGCCGAGAATAATAAAGACCTCATCGTGTTCGTGCAGATGCCGCTCTCCCTCATGCGCCCGCGTTAAAGGAGGGAACTGCGCAACACCGCACCCAACCACCCTGCGGTTCAAAAACACAGAAACCGCTTCTTTGTGAAGCTTTTCCGCGCTGTTTTCGTGGAGGCGAACAATTTTCACTCTTCGACCCCATTCTTCACTACTTCTGAAAACCGCCTGGCGGCGCTCCTCAATCGGGAAACGCACCGTTCGCGACCGAGAACTTCAAGGGTTTCGAAAAGCCCTGGGCCTGCCGTACGCCCGGTCACCGCACTGCGAACGGGGTGAATCACCTTGCCGCCCGGTCTTCCCATCTCCTCCCCAACGGACCGCACAGCCTGCTCTATGGCCGCGGTGTTCCACTCTTCCAGCCCTTCCAGCGCATCCGCAACCCTCTCGAGCAGCTCCGAAGTACCAGGCTGGGCCAACCACTTTTGAACCGCTTTTTGGTCGTACTCCACCTCACTGCCGAAGAAGAAACTGACGAGCTGTGGCGCCTCCGAAAGCTTTTTCATTCTCTCCTGCTCCAGCACCATAACGTTGCGCACGTACTGCATCTCGGCCTCAGTCGGTTGTTCCGAAACCATGCCGGCCTTTTGGAGAAAAGGAAGCACTCTCTGCGCAAGCTGGTCTGGGCTGAGTGCACGAATGTACTCGCCGTTCATCCACTCTAGCTTTTGGATATCGAAAACTGCCGGAGTCCTGCTAACTCCCTCCAGGGTGAACTTCTGAATGAGCTCTTCGCGGGAGTATATCTCTCGATTTTCCCCTGCAGACCAGCCGAGCAAGGCCAGGAAGTTTATCATCGCCTCCGGGAGATACCCCTCCTCTCGATAGGCCTTAACCGATGTCGCGCCGTGCCTTTTTCCAAGCTTGGTGCGGTCGGGGCCGAGAATCATAGGAAGGTGGGCAAACTCGGGCAGGGGGAACCCAAGGTGTTTGTACACCTGTATGTGCCTGGGTGTGCTAGAGATAAATTCATCGGCTCTAAGCACATGCGTTATGCGCATCAGGTGGTCATCCACCACGTTGGCGAAGTTATAGGTTGGGTATCCATCTGATTTTATGGCCACGAAATCATCCAGCACAGCGTTCTCGAACGTTACCTCTCCGTACACCAAATCGGTAAACGTGGTAACTCCATCAATGGGCATTTTGATGCGCACCACATAAGGCACTCCTTCCGCCTCCAGCTTCTCCACTTCTCTGCGGTCCAAATCACGACAGCGTCTATCGTACCCAGGCGGCTGTTTCCTAGCGATCTGCTCGGCGCGCA
Organism: Armatimonadota bacterium; assembly: GCA_049969055.1. Lineage (GTDB taxonomy): Bacteria > Armatimonadota > DTGP01 > DTGP01 > JBMFPP01 > JBMFPP01. Next base: position 7,720 of record JBMFPP010000039.1, read on the forward strand.
TCTGCTCCAAACGCTCCCGCGAACAAAAGCACTTATACGCCTTGCCCTCCGCTATCAGCTTGGAAGCATACTCCGCGTATATGTGCAACCTCTCCGACTGCACGTAAGGCCCATACGGCCCCCCAACCGAAGGCCCCTCGTCCCAATCCAATCCCAACCACCGAAGATCCTCTTGGATGCTTTCCACTGAACCGGGGACCAACCGCTCGCGGTCTGTATCCTCAATCCTAAGTATAAAGGTGCCCCCGTAATGCCTTGCAAACAGCCATGTGAAAAGCGCACTCCGCACGTTGCCAACGTGCAGATCCCCAGTCGGACTGGGGGCAAACCTCACCCTCACCTTACTGCTCATACTGCTCATCTTTTAACAATGTACTTCCTCTTCTGCTTTTTAAACCCCTTACCGGCGTCTCTCTCGTTAAAGTGCCAAAGACCGCCGCGCTCGTAGAACCCGTGATAAGAGCTGAGAATTGAAGCAACCAACCTCGCACTGCTTTGCCGCACAACCTGAACCTCTGTGCACAAAAGGCTGAATGGAACGCCTTTGCTGTGCCCGCGCATAACCTCCTGAACAATCTCCCAGGTCGAGGTTTCGGTCATCCTGGCGGTCTCACGAAGCTCCAACAAGTCCTTCAAGCGCTGAGGCTCGATGAAAACTCTTTCGTCCTCTTCCCCTTCGTACGCCAACCGGTACCTTCCCGGCGACTCCGGAACGAGGTAGAAAACGCCCCCGGAACCCGGTAGCTTCACGCGGTCGTACCACTGTTTAAGGCCGAAAAGCAGTTCAATTTGGTTGTTGTACCAGCATCTGAACACCGTGCCCTCATCGTCCACCAAATCAACCAGTAGATACTCCGGCTGGCGGGGAAACACTTCGCTTTCCCCGGGCACGGCCAATAATCCAAGCTGCCTCAGCCAATAAGTCACCACGCACCGCACGCGGCCGTTTTCCTGAACCTCTGCCGTGCCCCCCAACCTGACCAAAGGATCGTTGATTTGCTGTGCTAAATCAGCCTCTAAGCCCTCATCCTCGAGCTCCTGATCCAGTTTCTGACCACCGACCCCCTCGATATCCAAATAAACGGGAATCAGTTCTTGGGGCAGTCGGGTCACTTCATCGGGTACAGAGACGGCGCGCTGCCAGCGGTCCCATCCAACCCACATCACGCGCGAGTCGGAGCGCAGACCTTTCTCCACAGCCGACCGCACCTGATCGTATCCGGGATCCTTCGGGGTTAGGTTAAACTGGCTCTCCACAAGCTCCGGAACTCGGCAGGGCTCCTCCCCGGAAATCACCAGCTCCACAACACTAACCAAATCCTCCGGTTCCACTGTAACGGGCTTCGGCAGATCCTCGGGATACAGCTCAACATCCGGACCCGTCTCGTGAAGCTCCGCCAAAACCTCGTTGAACCTCGCCACAATGCTTGGCCCGCACCACAAACCGTTGCTCAGCAAACCCGCTTTACCTTCCATGGCCAACTCGTTGAAGTGCTTTGAGGGGTTGTATTTATCCCGATAGGCTAACCAGCAGAACCAGCCCAAAGCCTTGCTTGATACCGGCCGGCCGGCTAGGTCCAGCAGTCTCAGGCTTGCCTCGGTGCAGGAAATCTCCTCCCAATTCATCTCTTTGGCAAAACCTTCAAGGGCTTCCAGCTCGCTTTTGTCTTCGAAATTATCGAACTGGACATCGTCTTCTCTGTCCGAGGTTATATCCAACAGCCACTCTGAAAGCCCAACGCTCTCATCGCTCAATGAGAAGTTTTGACGTTCAATTGGTTTTTGATTGTTTGTCAAAACTTCTTGAATGAAAAACTCCTCACGCTTGGAAACCAGTCGCCTCACGATCTCCGTCATGGCTTCGGGGGTCCTGCCGTATGTAGAGGCAAGTATTCCGCCAACAGCGCTCACCTTCACAGGTATCTGTGCCCACTGCAAAACCCGAACGATCGATGCTTCCACGGGGCGCCTGCTGTCCAGCTCAGGAGTCGCAACACGCCACCTGCGGTCGTCTGGAGCAAACCGAGCGTCGGACTGCATGACCAATTTCAGCACCTTAGGAGTTACCGGCACCGTCTTGTTCACATGCTCCAGTATTTCTCCCATGCGAACCGGAACGAGCTTCGGCACCAAAAAGCCGAACGCTGTGTTCGCAACAAACTGCTTAGCCATATCCAAAACAGAAAGTGAAACAATTTCAGAAGCAATCGACATGCGAACAATCACCTCCAACCAAGAAGCTTTGGCAGACAAACAGCGACCAACCGAATGCCAAAACTTCCTGTCCACCAGGTTCCGGAGCCAAACCAGCTCTGGCAAACTGTAAAACTAAGGCTTTCACGCGTTCTCACTTCTCGCGCGGAAGTATTTATCTAGATCTTCTTTTTTCAGGAGTATCTCTCGCGGCTTAGAACTGTCAAGCGGCCCAACAATACCGCGCTCCTCCATGATGTCAACCAAACGCGCCGCTCTAGTATAACCTATCTTAAACTTGCGCTGAAGCATAGAAGTCGAAGCATGCCCGGTATTGACAACCAACCTCACGGCCTGCTCGAAGAGCTCATCATCAGTCTCGGCATCACCTTTAAACGCCGAGCTGTCCACCGTTACAACCTCGGCGATGTAATCCGGCCTGCCTTGTTTTTTCAGATGCGCAACCAAAGCCTCTATTTCGCTCTCGCCGATGTAGGCCCCCTGAACCCGGATGGGTTTGGCCGCATCTATCGGCAGAAACAGCATGTCCCCGCGCCCGACAAGCCTCTCGGCGCCGGACTTGTCCAAAATGGTTCTAGAGTCCGTGTGGGAGGCCACGGCAAACGCAATGCGGGAGGATATGTTGGCCTTGATAGTACCAGTGATTACATCAACCGAGGGGCGCTGGGTGGCGATCACTAGATGGATACCAACCGCCCTGGCCAGCTGAGCCAAGCTCGCTATAGACGCCTCCACCTCCGGCCCCTGCCGAAGCATAAGATCCGCCAGCTCGTCAATCACCACCACGATGTAAGGAAGACGGCGGTCGCCATCACCAACCTTGCGGTTGTAACCATCGATGTTCCGCGTACTCGTCTCCACCAAAAGATCGTATCTGCGGTGCATCTCTTTTTCTGCCCACCGCAGAACACCGGCCGCCTGCCTTACATCCTTCACCACGGGATATACTAAGTGGGGGATGCCATCGTACAAGCTCAACTCCACTTTTTTCGGATCTATGAGCAAAAGCTTAACCTCATCCGGCGTGGCTCTGAACAGCAACCCGGATATGATGCTGTTTAGGCAAACGCTTTTCCCAGAGTTCGTGGCACCGCCGATGAGAAGATGCGGCATTTTGGCTAGATCGGCATAGACCGGATTTCCCGCTACGTCCAAACCGAGGGGTATCGTGAGTTTGGACGGCGCTTTCATAAACTCCGGGCGGTCTATAACATCACGCAGTAGCACAGTAGCTGGAGAACGGTTCGGCACCTCCACACCGATTGCGCATTTTCCAGGTATCGGCGCCTCCACACGCACGTATATGGCAGCCAAATCCATAGCGATGTTGTCCGCCAAACTCTCTATCTTCTTCACGCGTATACCGGGCGCAAGCTGAATCTCGTACCTGGTTACCGTTGGCCCATGCGATATCTCAACCACCTTTGCTTCTATGTTGAAGTGGGCCAACGTCGCCTCTAATATCCGCACGTTTTCCTCTCTTTCCTCCTGGGTCAGCTCTCTCAGCGGGCATCCAGACGGCAAAATACTCATCGGCGGCAGTTCGTACGGCCCCAAAGATGTCTCCACGCAAACGCTCTGCTGTTGTGGTGCGTCCTCCGGCTCCTTTTGAGCTTCCGGTTCCTTTCGGCGCACCCTGCGCGGAGGAAACATATCCGGCAGATCCCCAGGATCATCCAAAGAACCGTGCGCTATCACCTTGCTCGGCAGAAAAGGGTTTGGCTTACCTTTGGCAGCATTGGGCGCTCCACACTCTTTCGAAGAATCCAAACTCCTCCCATGCTTGTCGG
>JBMFPP010000040.1:0-11572 GCA_049969055.1 Armatimonadota bacterium
AACCAAGAACTCGACGGTGCCGGCATTGATGTAACCCACATGCTTGGCGAGGCGAACGGCCGCTTCTAGGATTTGCTCTCTTATCTTTGGATCTAGCGACGGGCTGGGGGCGATCTCGATCACCTTCTGGTGGCGCCGCTGAACGGAACAGTCGCGCTCGAACAGGTGGACGGTGTTCCCGTATTCGTCTGCCAGTATCTGAACCTCGATGTGTTTGGGGCGGCTGAGGTACTTCTCAAGGAACAGCTCTCCATGCCCGAAAGCTAATGCCGCCTCGTTTTGGGCCTGTTTGAAAAGGCGGCGGAGATCTGCCTCGCTGTGGCATACACGCATTCCGCGTCCACCGCCGCCGTAAGAAGCCTTCAGTATAACGGGATAACCGATCTCGGCAGCTTTCTCAACAGCGGTATCTTCGTCAGCCAAAGGCTCATCGGTTCCCGGAATAACCGGTATACCAAGGAACTGCGCCGTGCGACGGGCGGCGGTTTTGTCGCCCATCAGCTCCAAAATGTGCGACGGCGGTCCTATGAATTTAATCCCCGCCTCCTCACAGGCCCGTGCAAAGTTGGGGTTCTCGGAAAGAAAACCGTACCCCGGATGAACGGCATCTGCACCGTGGCGCTTGGCGATTTCCATGATAGAGGATATATCCATATACGCTTTAAGCGGATCGAGACCGTCGCCCACCAAGTAGGTTTCATCCGCCTTGTATCGGTGCAGAGCGCCGCGGTCTTCGTTGCTGTATATTCCTATGGTTCGTATGCCAAGCTCGGTACAGGCACGGAAAACGCGAATAGCGATTTCGCTGCGGTTGGCCACCAAAACGCGTTGAAATTCCAAAGGCATTCCTCACTCCTTACCGGAAATGCCGCGCCCAACGGACGCCGCTGGGAAGATTTGCTGTCGACGCAGGAGTTAGCAAACTTATTATAACATAAGCATCTTCAAAAGCTATCAAATCGGAAGACTGCACTGCAGCGATCCACTGCACACCAGGCGCGCAATCTGAAGGTTTCCACGCCGCTGGTTGCCGCCTATCTACTGACCGGGTTTCAGCTCGATGATTAATGGGTGGTCGCTCAGCGTAAGCGCAAGCGAGTCGGTGCTGCGGAGGGTTTTGATGGGCGCCGTACCGATCGTGGGGTCGTACACTCTCACCAGCGGGAATTTGCGGCCTAGACCCACGCTAACTTCGTCTGAACCGCCGATGAACCGCTCTCCCCATATCACCAGCATGAAGGTACCGTCGCTCTTCTGCAGGAGAAGATCATGAACGGTTTCCGGCTGGTTTGAGATGGAGTAGACAAGCCTGCCGGTCTGCTTCCGCGAGCCCCTATCGGCAAGTATTGTTGTGAAATTGTGCAGGTAGTGAGCGGCCGTTCTGGGTGTGTAATCCTTCGTATAGAAGCCGAAGCTCTGGTTGCCGGCTTCATCGGAGCGGTCCCTCAAAATGTAGATGGCGGTGTGTTTCCAGCCGCGCTTGAACTGGGCCAGATACACGCTTAGGTACAGCAAAGCCTGAACGCGCTCTGTGAACGGCCCCTCGATAGTAACGCCCGTTTCAGTGGTAACTCGGGGAAGCGTAAGCAGTTCGGCTTCGGGGTAGCCGCGGAACTTTTTGAGCCAAGTCACACCGTAATTCCCGTACAGCCCGTCCACCTTGCAGGCCGAGGAGGGATCTGCGGCTATCCAAGTCTGGTTGTCGTGCAGGCCCGGCCAGGAGGGATGGGTCATGTAATTGTGGCAGTTGGCGTAGTCGGCGTATTTTGTGCCGTCCGGCATCAAACAGCCCGCACCTTGGGGAATGGTGAGGAACTGCAGTCCGACATTGTCCGTCTGGGCGCCGCTCTCGCTGATAGACCAGACCGGATATTTCTTCAGCACCGGATCGCTTTTAACGGCTTGGTAGAGATCCCGCTGTAGTTTAGCCACAGGCAGCCAGGAGCCGTCTCTTCCTCCCCTTTCACCTTGGTAGATGATGCCCCAGTTGTTCGGCTCGTTGTTTCCTTCGATGGCCAAAAGCGCCCCAACCGCGGCTAGCCGCCTGGCACCGCTGAGAAGCCTCGGGATGTCCGTTCCGCCGCTTAGAAGCCCGTAGCTGAAGCGGATTCCGGTTTGCCGGTGGAGCTCGATCAGGTCTTCAACAGGCAGATTGCCCTCGTAGCCAGAGCGAATCCAGCGCAGTCCAAGGTATCTGACGGCTTTGATGGTATCTGCTAGGTTCTCGCCGCGCACGGACACGGCGGAATTTGCACCTATACTGTCTAAGAAGTCGCTCGCTCGAGCGGCGGTGACAGGACGTGGGGCCTCCGGCTGTGCGGATGCACCGCGAAAAGATGGGTTCTGCCGCTCAATTAGTCGTTGTTGGTTTGTCAAAACTTCTTGAAGCACCAGTGCGCCCAGCAACACAGCAAAGGCAACTGCAGGGGCAGCAAACTGCGCCTGAACTGCGGCGCGGAACGCCGTCAGGTCAAAGTGCAAATTGGGCATTTCTTTATTCACCTCTCAACAGTGCACTGTCCAGAGCGGCGGGCCTCACTGACAGCGGCAGTGGTTTGAATTCCGCTTTCACATGCGTTATCGGGAGAACGCATCTGTAAACGCTAGACAAACAAGCCTGCGTTTAGCCGCCGACCCTTGTTTACCCGAATATAGCTATCCAGGCCGATTTTGTAAAGCCGCAGTTTCGCGCGAAAACCTGTTTACAAATGCAACGGTGTGTGGTATAGTATATACAGTACGGGGTACTGTATAATGATGCGGGAGTTGCATCGATGGGTAAAGATGAGTTCGAACAAGGTGGGAAGTCCGGAATTCACGGTGGGTCAACCAAAGAGTGGGAGCACGAGGTGCTTGACCGGCTCAGGCGAGTGGAGGGCCAGATTCGTGGTTTGCAGCGCATGATCGCGGAGGGGCAAAGCTGTCGAAATGTGGTTACCCAAATATCCGCGGTGCGGGCTGCGCTGGACCGTGCGGCATTCCTCTACTTTGCTGCGCACATGAAGGAATGCCTGTCGGCTTCGGGAGGGCAAGAGCAGGGCGATGTGCCCACCGTGGATGAGATGATGGAGATGTTTCTTCAGTTATCTTGAAGGAGGTGCCGGTATGCCGCTTTATGAGTATCAGTGTTCGGCCTGCGGAGAGCGGTTCACGCTGCTACAGCCGGTGAACGCCGATGCGAAAGGCAACCCATGCCCCCGCTGTGGCAGTACCGCCACGCGGAGGCTGATATCGGCGTTTGCGAGGGCGGCGTCTGCCGTCAGCAAGGCGTTGGGTGGTTCGTGCAGTTCCGGCGGTGGGTGAAAGCCCTTATTCTGAAGCGGCCGTGTGCCGCGCTGAAAGAGATTTTTGTGGAGGTAGAAGATTATGTCTTCCAATGCTGTTTTGCAGGTTTGCCATGAAAAGGACTTTTGCTTTAAGTTGAAGTGTCGAGATCATGAAATGACCGTAGATCTGCCGCCCGGAAGCGGTGGAACCGATTCTGGGCCTACTCCGCCGGAACTATTGGCGGCGGCGTTGGGTTCGTGCGTTGGTGTTTACGTTGTAGAGTACTGCCGGAGGCACGGTATTCCGCATGAGGGTTTAAAAATCGACGTATCTTGGGAGGATGCGAAGGCCCCAAGCAGGGTCAAGGGTTTCGCTGTGCGGGTTTCGCTTCCGGAAGGCGTTCCCGCCGAGCATACGGACAGGTTGAAGAAGTATGCCGAACAGTGCAAGGTTCACAACACGCTTATCCATAAGCCGGAAGTGGAGCTGAGCATATCCTAGCTGGTACAGCTGTGGATCGCCTTTAGGCGAATGAAGGGAAGCCGAAAGAATGGTGTTCAAAGCGGCGTTGGGGTTGATAGCAGGTGGGTTCTTTGGATTGCTGTTGAGCATTGCATCTAGGCGAGTTGGCGGTGGATGAACGATTATGTGCAACCCGATTGTCGCAGTTGGCTACGGCGCGTTTATCGGGTTGCTTTTGGCCCTCGGTGGGGGCCGCAAATGAAAGGGAAACGCCGGCTGTGATTCGTTCCATTCTAAACAGCCGGCGTTTTCTATTCTTGGGTGTTCCCGGGAGCTACTTAAACTCTATCAGGTAGGCGATGACCGGTATGTCACCTATTTTGAAGGTAGCAGACGCGCCGCTGCCGCTTACATTCACACTGCCGACGGGTATGCCCCAGGGATTTACGCCTTTTACCTCAATGTTGTTGGCAGGCACACCCTCCAGCGTTATTACTGCGGATACCGGTTCAACAAGGATGGGAGCGCGGCCCGGGTTGACAGCGCTCGTCCTTGCTCTGTTGTAAACCATGCCGGTGTTCTCGGCTCTGGCAACAGCCCAAACAGCCAGCCGCTTCGCCTGGCCGATTGGACTTCCGTCGAGGGAAGACACGGTGATGGCCGAAAACGCTGTGGCTGGCTTTATGGTGACACTGCCGAGCTTCCATTCTTTGCCGCCGGTGAAGCCGATCAGCGCTTTGGTTCGGCCGGTATCGATTGTCACGACTCCGGGCTCTGGATTCCACCAAAGCTCTTCTGTATCGCTTTTCCAAGAAGTGTCGGAGCGCGGAGGCGGTAAGGATGCCTGATCTCCGAGTTCCACGCGGTGCACCAAGGGTGCCCACTGGGGGACATCGGCGCCTGCGGAGACTCCGGTGAGCGCTTTCTCTTCGTTCAGCACGCCGCGGATCACCTGTTTGGCAGTGGAAACGTCTCCGCGTCGGAAAATCAGAGCTGCGGCGGCCCACTGACCGAAAACGTGAGGTTTGTTGCCGATGTCGAACGGACTGCTCATTTCCAAAGGCCAATCCGCTCCGTAGAAATCAAACTGAAGCACTCCGTCCCAATCCTGCAGGCAGGCGTAAGCCGCCACAAGAACGGGTGCTTCGGCTATATACTCATTGATCCAGCAGTTGTTCCACTCGGTGATAATGATGGGTTTACCGGCGACGCGCTGGCGTGCCATCTGTATCAAGCTGTTAAGGGGGTTTTGAATCATTGGTGTGTTGTTGAAGATATTGGTTGGAGAATAGCCGCCCTGCGGGTGGTCCCAGTAGAAGTGGCGGTCGAGGTAATCGAGCTGGACGTTGCTTAAGATGTCTGCCGCCCAGTTTTCCCAGTGGTTGCTTCCCGTGATGGGTACTTTGACGCCGATAGAGCGCAGGTAGTCGCGAATTTCCAGGTAGTTTTTGGTTTGAAGCTCGTAGAGGAAGGCGAAAACATCCCTGTTTCGGCGGCGGAGCAGGTCCTGAATGGATCCGGGAGGTGGGGTGATGCCTTTAGAGGCGCACCACTGCTCGAAGAGGGAGCGGATTTCTTCTTGGTAAGACTGAGGCAGTGCGGAATATCCGTCGGCCCAGAAGAGAGTTGATTCGTTGATGATCTCCATCATGGCGATGGCGGGCTCATCGATGTAAGCCTTACCGGTGTACTTATTTACATGGGTTAGCAGGTCGTGGGCGTATTTCTTCTGGAGTTCGATTAAGCGGCGGTTGAAATGGGCGGCCACTTTCGCGCCGTTTTCAAGGGTTTCCCAGTCTCTAACACCGTCGCCTGCATTGAACTTGCGGTGCACAAGCAGGTCTAGATAGATATAAATTCCGCGCTTCTTAAGCTCTGCGATGAGGAAGTCTAGGTTGTCCAAGCTTGTTGCGGAGAAGTGCTGGGTGTCGTTGTAGCGCGGGTCGAAGATGTTCGGGCTCGACCAAGATGCGTCCATGTGGTGTAGGCGGACCATATTGCACCCGGACTGCGCAAGTCTTTCGGCAACTGCGGCGGCGGTGTTGTGGTCCCGAAATACGTTTCCATCAACAATGTTCACGCCCCAGAATCTTGCGCGCGTGCCGTCTTCGAAGACAAACTGTCCGTTTTTAACCGAGAGGAAGCCGTGTTTTCCTGCCGGAGCATCCTGCAGGAAGCTCACGTCGATGGGCACGCGTGATTTTGGTGACTGCGGCTTGGATCCGGGGAATTGGAACCAGCCGGTGGTATCAGTGCGCTCGTTTGATGTGGGCATAAGGTAGCGACCCCCTTTGTCAAGAGCGAACAAACGCAGGTCATCGTACCACACTGTTCCCGCGGCCTGCTGGAGGCCGAGGTAAACCTTTACAAGCATAATTCCAGAGGGCACCTGGAAGGTGGCTTCATAGCGCCGCCACGGGCGGTCGTTGCGTATTGTTACCACCTCCGGCCAACCGCCAACTTGTCTGCGGGAGCGGTCATGGAGGGTGATAAAGATGCGAGCCCCCTCCCACGGTTGGGAGCCCGGCTTCATGCCTTCGGTGCGCATCCATCCGGAAAGGCGGATAGATGAAGCGCCGGACACAGGCACATCTTGAATCACCATTGTATAGCCCGGGTTTGCCAGGGAAATTTTCAGCGATAGACCGGGTTTGTCGGGGACCGGTTCTGCTCTGCCGTCTCCGGACCAGTCGGGAGGGGTTCCGCGGCGGGCTTCGAAGTCGGGGTTGAGGAGGAGGTTTATAGGAAGCGATCCCAAGCCGACACTTGCGCGGAGAAGAGCAACTACCTCTCCAAGAGCAATTTTGGAGTCCCCATCCAGGTCTGCGGCAGTGAACTGCGCCGGCTTCAGAGTTTTAAGCCCTACGTGAGCTTCGAGGGCCAGGAAAGCGTCTGAAGTGTCAAGCTTGCCGTCTTTATTAACATCTCCGGGTGTTTGCGCGCAGACAATCGAGGCGGCGAAGGTAAGCAGCAGCGCCAATAAAAACCGCATGTGAAATAAACACCCCCTAAAGGCAACACTTAAAATTTGACATGCTAAAAAGAGGTTGGCCGTTTGTGTCGGTTTGTCCTGCCTTTAGAGCGGAGTTTGCCGCCGAGCTTTTTGGTGTGGGTTTCCTGTTCGCTGATGTTCCGCTGTTAAAGGCTGTTTTTCGGTTTGGGAAGGCTGCTTGTCCTGATTTACGTTCCAAATTTCCAAAAATTTTCGAATTTGGTGGAGTTTTGCGGTATAATCCAATATAACTAAAAGCGGCAAGCTCGATGCCGGGAGGGGAAGGGTTGGCACCATTTGCAGAGCGTTTCTTGGGAAAAAAGTTTTCCCTGTGGTTGGAGCTACGGAGGAGGTGGCGTGAGCTTTTCCGGCGGGAGGCAGTGCATTTATTAGTGCGCTGCGCAGTTTGGGGAATGCGGTTGATTTTGTTTACGGCGCTGTGCCTCCTTACGGTTGGGGAGGCAGGCCCCATCGGTAGAGCGGCCGTTCAGAGTTTGGTGCTTGCCTGCGCTTTGGGAATGCTGGCTTTGGAATGGCCCGGGGTTTCGGAATTGAAGACGCCCCGGGCCTTTGTGCTTCTTGCCGGGCTGTTATCGGTTTGCCTGCCGGCAAGGTTTGCCCCTGCAGTTCCGATGCTTTTGGCTTTGGGATTGGCCCGCGGTGGTAACGACAGATTGGCTGTTTGGCGGTTGGTCGGGCTTGCGGCGTTTCTCGCGCTCAAAAGGTTTTATCTGTATGTTCCCGCCGGTTGGTATGCGGTGGAGGGTCTTGGTCGGGCCGTTTCGGGCTCCTTATCACCTTTGGTGGGTTGGACGGTGCAGTTGGGACCGTCGGTATTGGGGATACCAGCGTTTGTGCTGGTTTTGGCGTTTGCGTTTTGCGGCGCGGTTTTGCTGGGCAGAGAGCGTCCGGTCATGCGGTGGCTACCGCCGATTCTGGCCGCGGTTCTTTTCTACCTCCAAGCCTATGTTCGTGTTAGGTTTATCGGAGCCTCACTGCCCACGGTGTACAGCTTGTGGTGGGTGAACCTGCTTCTTTCATCGGCGCAGGCTCTGGCCTTACTGCCCTTGGCTTCTTTGGACTCCGCAGTTTCCCCGGAAAACAGCGTGAATTATGAAAGGCCGCGGCCGCAAAAGCAGAGACTTCGGACGAGCTTCGTTCCGCTTCTGCTTAAGGCGAGGTTGTTTGGGATTCTGGTTTGTATCTGGCTGGTCTCTGTGCTCTTGTCAAGGCCTTTGGGTAGCGGCGGCAGTGTTGTGATTTTGAAAGACGGTGCCATCCCCTGGGGGCTTCCGGATCCTCCGTACGCCGCAACACGGTTGAGCGATGGGAAGGTCGGTCTTATAGAGCGCTACCTGCGTTCGATCGGCTTCAAAGTGCACTGGCATGAAGGTGAAGTGAACCGTCGAGTGCTTGCAGGCGCGGATGTGCTGCTGACGATGAATTTGAGCAGGCCCTTGAGTAAGGCAGAGATGGATGCGCTGTGGAGCTGGGTGGAAGACGGCGGTTCCCTTTTAGTGTGCGGCGATCACACTGACTATGTGGGGTTGGCGAAAAATTACAGTCAGCTGTTGGAGCCCGTTGGCATAAGCTTCAATTTTGACTCTGCAGTGCCTCTGCATGGGTCCGAGACGTGGCGGGCAACGGCAGAGTTTCGTCCTTCGCCCATTGCTTTGGAGGAGTGGATTTCCACCGAGCTGAGCGTAAGCATCGGGGCTTCATTGGGGGTGCGGCCGCCTGCTGTTCCTGTGATGGTTGGCAGGTACGGCTTTTCTGATCCTGGGGACCGAACCCGTGCGTGGATGGGGTCGCTTGGGAACCTAACCTACGACCGCGGGGAGCGGCTTGGCGATGTGGTTTTGGTAGCGGCGGCCCAATATGGGCGCGGCAAGGTGTTGGTGTTTGGTGATACGTCATCCTTTATGAACTATTCTCTGCCCAGCAGTTATCGGTTTGTGGGGGCGGTTTTTAGGTGGCTTGCCGATAAGCGGGCGCCTGCGGCGCAGGTTTGGCTGGTGGCATTTCTTTTGATAGGATTGGTTGTTGCCTTTGCTTTGCGCAGGTGGAGCGTGCCGGTTTATACAGCCGCGGCTGTGGTGGCCTTCTGTATAGCTTTGCCGCTCGGTTCGCGAGTTAACGTGCCGATCCCGAAGACATCGATGCTTGCCGTTGTGGACGTTTCCCACTTGGCACCTCTTCCTTTGGTGCCGGGTCCGGATTCTGCCACTGCCGGTATGAACCGCGCTTTAATGCGTCGCGGCTACCTTCCTCTGATAATGAACCGCTGGGATCGCCGGCTGGTGGACGCCGCTAGGTTGATAATTCTGCCTGGGCCGGCAAGGGATTTCTCCTATGCGGAGTTGGCAAGCTTGGAGCATTTTACAACCAGGGGAGGCGCATTGGTTGCCTGTGTGGGCTGGGAAACTGCATGGCTAACTCCCAAACTGCTTTCTTTCCTGGGTGTGGAAGTTGATTCGGTGCCCCTTGGCAGTGCCGACGGAAAACGCGTTGCCAACGTAAAGGAAGATATACCTCTCCACTTTGTTTCCGCATGGCCGGTAACGGGTCCCGGGTATTCCACTATATACCAGGCTTGGGGGAGGCCCGTTGTTGTGGGGAGATACAGGGGCAAAGGGCGCATAATGGTGATTGGGGACACAAAGTTCCTGCTGAAAGAGAACCTTGAAGGAGATATGGCTTTTTATGGGGGCAACCTCTGGCTCTTCAACGTTGTTACGGAGCCGTGAGAAAACCAAATCGAAAGAAAACCCCAAACTCGGTGGACTGTGGCTTGGTTTGTTCCTCTCGGTTTGGGCATGGGCGATGCTGGCGCCTTCCGCGCTGGTGCCGAAAGGGCCTTGGGTTTGGTTTCTTGTTGGATCTGCTGTGGTTTCGGCGGTTCAGTTTTACAATGTAGGGTTCGGAGCGGTGCCCAGGATTTGGGCCGCAGTTGCTCCGGGCTCTGCTGTTCTGGGTTTTATTCTGCCCGATCCTTTCAGGACGGCGGCTTGGTGCCTTGCTGTGGCTTTTATCCTTCCGCTGTTTCCCCAGGAGCGTAGGGCGGCTGCGGCCCTGGTTTGGGGGTGTTTGTTCGCCGCCTCAGTTGTGGGGCTGAGCGCGCTTGTGCATCCAATTTATCTGAAGGTGATGTCGAGGATCTGTGAGTGGGCGCCGCTGGCCAAACCTGCTGTTTTGATTTTAAAGCTCCTTGGGTGGAATGCATCCTTGGGGGAAGGGCGCATATATCTCTCCAGAGATACGGTTTTGATGGATTTTCCGGCGCATTTGGAAGTGATGTTTTACTATCCAGCGTTGGTGTTCCTGCTGTTTGCGCTGGTTTTGTCCGCATTTGGGGGTTGGAAAAAAGCCGCGCTGGTTGTTCTTGTGTGCTCTGCGTACGGCATCGTTCGGTATGTATGTCTTACGGGGCTCGCCGCTGAGGGTTACGGTTTAAGTGCCTATTGGCACAGGTGGGTTTTGGTGACCACGTTTCTGCCGATGGTTTTGCTTCTGCAAAAGCTGGTTCCAATCAGGCTGCCCGTAATGCCGAATCCAACCAAAGCGCCGATCAAGCTTACAACCGCCTTTGGTTTTGCCGTTTGCTCCGTTGGCCTGCTTACAGCCTCGGTGCTGTTGGGGCAGTGGGCCGACAGCGGGGTGAGAAAACCCGGCCGCCTGCTGATAGACGAAAAGCACAGCGCTTGGACGCGCACCTGGCCTTTCCCGGATACGGTTAGCTATGGAATGATGAGCACTTACAACTACTCTGCCATGTCAGAACTTCTCAGCCGCTACTACCGAGTTACCATAAACTTTGATCGGCCGCTGGACGACCGATTCCTGTCGCAGTTCGATGTGGTGCTGCTGAAACTGCCCTCGTATCCGTTCCAGCCGTTCGAGATAAATGCTTTGAGGCGTTTTGTTGAGCGCGGCGGCGGCCTGTGGATGATAGGCGACCACACCAACGTTTTCGGCTCAACCGTTTACCTCAATCAGGTGAGCCGCCAGTTTGGGGTGGTTTACAGAACAGACTGCACTTGGGACCTTCCCACAAGGCGGATGAACGTTTGGAAGAACGACTCTCCTCTACCGATGCATCCGCTGTTGGGAAGGATGAAGCACTTCGAGCTGGAAAATGGTTGTACTTTGAAACTGCCGCTTTTCGCCGACGACATTATGCTGACACGCGACAATTTGTCTCAAGAGGCCAACTACAGCACGGAGGTGTTCTTTCCGGAAAAAGAGGGTGGGGACCGAGAAACCAGAATTGGCACAGATGTGCTTTTCGGCGGGGTCCGTTTCGGCAGGGGGCGCGTAGCCGCGTTTACAGACAGTACCTCGTTTTCAACCTTCGCCATGCCTGCCGAGGGTCGGCACGATATGGTGCTCGGCACTGTGGAGTGGCTCAACAGAAAGAACCTGCCGCAGTGGCCGGCCCGCGGCGCATTTTTCCTCGGGGTAATTTTGATGGTGGCGGCGCTGTGGATGGGGTGGCGCTTCGGAAGCGCAGCATTAGCGTTGGTTTTGGCTGCAGCGGCGGCCGGGTTTGCCGTCCCGGCAACTGCCGCGCGGCTCGGCCGTCCCGATATGATACCGCCTCCGATTACGAAGACACACCCCAACTATTTGTATATGCTCCGCGCTCAAAGCAACGCGGTGTTCGAGAATCTGGATCCTTCGAATTGGGATCCGCAGACGGATCCAAAGGGACAGAGGCGCTACAGCACGTTTGCGGTAAACGCTCAGCGTTTGGGGGTCGTTCCACTGCCGGTTGATTCTGTACCGGACCCACATCCTGGTGCAGTCCTTTTGATAGCCAAGCTGTCGAAAGCACCCGAACGAGAGCTGTTG